>JAKUTI010000064.1 GCA_022448765.1 Pseudomonadales bacterium | reverse complement strand
CGCCATCGTTATAAAGAAAATATCGGTCGTACTCTTTGTTCCGGACGTATAGGCGGCGAAACCAAGATCCGTAACGATCTGATCCAGCTTCGCCAATAAACTGACACCGGGCTCAACTTCACTACCAAATGCAAGCTGCGGAATAGGATTGCCGGTAACTTGGAACGAAATGAATACCGCGGGCAGGGTATAGGCGAAAATGAGCACGCAGTATTGCGCAACCTGAGTGTAGGTGATGCCCTTCATGCCCCCAAGTACTGCATACAAGAACACAATCGCCATACCGACGATCAATCCCAATTCGATGGGAACATTTAGAAATCGCGAAAAGACAATACCCACACCGCGCATTTGTCCCGCAACGTAGGTAAAGGAAATAACGATCAAACAGATCACGGCGACGACTCGCGCTGTTTGAGAATAGTAGCGGTCGCCAATGAATTCTGGGACCGTAAATTTGCCGAACTTACGAAGGTAAGGGGCTAACAGGAGGGCCAAAAGCACGTACCCACCAGTCCAGCCCATCAAGTACACCGACCCATCGTACCCAAGAAACGCGATCAATCCAGCCATCGACAAAAAAGATGCCGCAGACATCCAATCTGCTGCCGTCGCCATGCCATTTGCAACAGGGTGGACGTGCTTCCCAGCAACGTAGAAATCGCCGGTAGTACGGGCTTTGGATTTGAATGCGATCGCAATGTACAGCGCGAAAGTTGAACCAACGACCAGGTAGGTCAGCGTCTGAAGGTCCATCAGTCCTCATCCACATCGTGTTTTTTGTCGATCGTCGTCATCCGACGCGCGTAGAGAAAAATCAGGACGAGGAACACATAGATGCTCCCTTGCTGGGCAAACCAAAAACCCAGCTTAAATCCGGCAAATTGAATCCGATTTAACTCGTCAACCAAGAGTACGCCAAAACCGTAGGAACACGTGAACCATACGATTAAACAAACACCGATGAGACGAAGGTTGTCGCGCCAATAACCATTCGAGTTCATAACAATTAGCCGTTGACCACACCCTTATCTTGGCGTCGGCGAATTCTAACCACAATCCGTTCCGCAAACAGTATCGCAAGCGTAAAACCGTACATGGAAACGTCTAGAAGGCTAGCTTTAGCAGCCCATAAGATGTGTAACAACGCTGCCAACGCTGCCGGATAAATCAGGGCGTGCAAACTTCTCCAACGTCGTCCTAGAAGACGCTGCCAATTTCGTGTCGACGTAATAGCAAGCGGGATTAACAATACCAGAGCTGCCATCCCTGCTGTGATATAGGTCCTATCTGAGAAATCTTCCAGCCAAGCAGAGAAGCTGTACTCAGCAAGCAATGTGAAGTATCCCAAAAAGTGTAGGCAAGCATAGGCAAACGTCCACAATCCTACGGTTCGTCGAAACGACACGATCTCCGGGCGCTTAAAGATCCGCGCAAAAGTCGAGATCGATAATGTGATCAGCAGAAACCGGATAGTCCAGATCCCAAGGAGGTCCACGACCGCCTCAGCGGGATCGGGGCCGAACGTGCTTCCTGGCAATCGAATCTCGTTGGCCACATCCCAGCCCAAGACGAGTAACGGGATGGAGCAAACTGCAAATACGATCGATTTCAATAATTGAGGCGCAAGTTCATGCCCGTGTATAAGCTCGCCACTTCTTCGTAGCCGTTGTACATGCGGGTCGGGATCTTTCGATTGCCATTAAAAAGCGAACTGGGGAGACGGCGTTCGCTAGCCTGGCTCCACCTTGGATGCTGAACCGTGGGATTGACGTTCGCATAAAAACCGTACTCGTTGGATGCTGCAAGATTCCAGGTCGTAGGGGGTTGCTTCGACGTTAATTCAATGCGGACTATTGATTTGATGCTTTTGAATCCATATTTCCATGGCACCACCAACCTCAGCGGAGCACCGTTTTGATTAGGTAGTACCTTCCCGTACATGCCGACTGCCATGATCGCCAACGGATGGAATGCCTCATCAAGTCGCAAAGCCTCGACGTACGGATATTTGATCGAACTAAAATAAGACCGCTGGCCAGGCATTTCTTCGGGGCGATAGAGCGTCGTGAAAGCGACGTACTTCGCGGAACCCAAGGGATTGAACCGTTGAATTAGTGTCTTAAGTGGGAAGCCAATCCATGGAATAACCATTGACCACGCTTCGACGCAGCGAAGCCGATAGATTCGTTCCTCAAGGTCAACGCCCGCCAACAAGTCTTCGATATCGTATGTTCCGGGCTTGCCCACGAGTCCAGACACTTCGACACTCCAGGGCTCTGTAGTGAGACGACTAGCTAACTCAGCCGGGTCATTCTTGTCTGTTCCAAACTCATAGAAATTGTTAAAGCTTGTTGCATAACCACGTGGCGTAATCGCGTCCTCAGACGGCGGCGCTGGCGTAAATCCCTTTGAATCCATCCAACCTCGGTGGAGTGCAGCCGCAGGAACTGACGACACTAGACCGGCAGCGCTGACGCTTTGCATAAATCGTCGACGAGTTTGATAAACATGCTCCGGGGTGATTTCCGATGGGTTGATGTCGACAGGAGGTTTTATGACGAAGCTCAAGAAGTTCTCCCGTGATAGCTAGCTATTTTGTACCCGCCGAAAAAGTGCGACGCATGGTCCTGAAAGAGCGTAGACAGTCCCGACCAGTACCAGGACTAAGGGGGGATCAACGAGAACGACCGCAAACCCCATGACTACAACGACAAACGTAATGAAGGGTACACGCCCTTTCAAGCCAAATCGTTTAGGAGAAAAGTAGGCGAAATTGGAGATCATCAGAAGACCGGCGAAAAGAGTAATGAGCGTCATGACCGCAATCGCGAGCATCGAAGGGTCGACCGCTTCAACGCCAGATCCGACCCAAGCGGCACTTGCTACAAGCCCAGCAGCTGCAGGACTAGGCAATCCAGTAAAGGAGTTTAAGTCGCCCGAAGTATTAAAACGAGCCAGCCGAAGTGCCGCAGAAGCCATGTATACAAATGTTACAACCCAACCGAACTGGCCGAGTGCCGCAAGGCCCCACTCAAACACCACCAACGCCGGAGCAACTCCGAACGCAACCATATCCGAGAGGCTATCGTACTGAGCGCCAAACGGACTTTCCGTGCGGGTCCAACGAGCGACACGTCCATCCAACGTATCGAGCACAATTGCAACATAAATCGCAAGTGCCGCGGCGATAAAACGACCATTCATTCCGGCAACGATCGCATAAAAGCCCGAAAAAAGAGCTCCCGTCGTGATCAGATTGGGAAGCAGCAAGACGCCACGATGACGTCGATCCTCGCCATCTCCCACGTCATCTACCGCTTCAAGCTTAGGACTTTCATCCGACATCATTAATCAATTCTTCGTCTTATCGACCAATTTGTTCTCTTCGATCCAAGGCATCATCGCTCGAAGACGCGCACCTACCACCTCAATTTCATGCGACTGACTCATGCGCCGCATTGCTTTAATGGTGGGCGCGCCGGCTTGATTCTCGCTAACAAACTCCCGCGCAAAATTCCCGCTTTGAATTTCTTCAAGAATACGGCGCATTTCCTTTTTCGTATCGTCGTTCACAATTCGGCTGCCACGGGTAAGACCCCCGTATTCAGCCGTATTGGAAACCGTATACCACATATTCGAAATACCACCTTCGTAAAAGAAATCCACAATGAGTTTTAGCTCGTGGAGGCATTCGAAATAAGCCATCTCCGGAGCGTAACCAGCTTCCGTTAACGTTTCGAAACCGGCTTGCACCAACGCGGCCGCACCACCGCAGAGGACCGCTTGTTCGCCAAAAAGATCCGTTTCCGTTTCCTCCTGGAAGGTGGTCTCAATTACCCCGGCTCGACCGCCCCCGTTGGCAGATGCATAGGAAAGCGCAATTTCTTTGGCCCGGCCCGAAGCATCTTGACCCACCGCGATTAGGGAGGGGACGCCGCCACCTTCCACGTAGGTCGATCGTACAGTATGACCAGGTCCCTTCGGCGCAATCATAATAACGTCAAGGTCCTCGCGAGGCTCGATCAATCCGAAGTGGATGTTAAAGCCGTGCGCAAACGCCATACATGCTCCATCCTTGAGGTTTGGAGCAATCTCATCAACATAGAGTTGCTGCTGTTTTTCATCAGGAGTTAGCACCATCACCAAATCGGCGTCTACGACTCCATCGGCTACTCCAACGACGTCGAAACCCGCATCCTTTGCTTTCGCAGCTGAGCCTGAGCCACCGCGTAAACCAATGGCAATGTCGGAAACACCGCTGTCGCGAAGATTGTTGGCGTGAGCGTGACCCTGAGAGCCGTATCCGACAACGACCACACGCATGTTTTGAACAATTGATAGGTCCGCATCTTTATCGTAAAAAACTTGCATATGTCTTTCCTTTCTAGCCTGCCTCTGATGTTGCGATCAGAGACCTAAAATTCTGTCACCTCGACCGATGCCTGTAACGCCTGAACGGACGACTTCAACAACCTTTTTCCCTCCCAACGCATCGATAAATGCGTCAAGTTTTCCCGTAGGCCCAACCAACTGAATGGTATAGGTATTCTTGCTTACGTCGACGATCTGCCCCTGAAAGATATCCGTCGTGCGTTTGACTTCCGCTCGGGCGTCACCATCGGCGCGGACTTTTATCATCACGATTTCCCGTTCTAAATGTTCGCCCTCCGTTAGATCAAACACCCTAACCACTTCTATCAGCTTATTTAAGTGCTTTGTGATCTGTTCAATCTTGCCGTCATCACCCTCAGTCGTGAGCGTGAGACGGGAAAGCGTTGGATCCTCCGTGGGTGCAACCGTTAACGTCTCAATGTTGTAATTGCGCTGTGCGAAAAGCCCCACGACCCTAGATAGAGCGCCCGCTTCATTCTCTAGTAGAACTGCAATTATGCGTCGCACTAACTCGATTCCTCTTTCTCGAGGACCATGTCGTTTAGGGCTCCTCCTTTGATAGACATTGGGTACACGTGTTCGTCAGGATCAATGTGTGCGTCAAGAAACACCAAATCGTTTCGATAACGGTCCCCAAAAATGTCCGGGATAACGTCATTTAGCTCGTCCAGCGTCGTGACCTTAATACCTATGTGGCCAAATGAGGACACCATTTGACTAAAGTCTGGCAGCGCGTCGCGGTACGTGCTGTGTGAATGGCGTCCCGCGTATTGCATGTCTTGCCACTGTTTGACCATGCCTAGTGCTTGATTGTTGAGATTAATTATCTTGATCGGCAGCGAGTATTGCATGCACGTCGACAACTCCTGCATGTTCATCATGAAGCTGCCTTCGCCGGTGATACAGACAACGGTCTTATCCGAAAAAGCAAACTGGACGCCCATTGCCGCGGGGAGCCCAAAGCCCATCGTTCCAAGGCCGCCGGAGTTAATCCATCGCCTTGGTTCAGTGAACCGATAATATTGAGCCGCGAACATCTGGTGTTGTCCCACATCACTGGTAACGTACGCATCACCTTCCGTTGCGCGATATACAGCCTGCACCACTTGTTGCGGCAGCA
This sequence comes from Pseudomonadales bacterium, assembly GCA_022448765.1. Classification (GTDB taxonomy): domain Bacteria; phylum Pseudomonadota; class Gammaproteobacteria; order Pseudomonadales; family Azotimanducaceae; genus UBA11889. Next base: position 6,500 of record JAKUTI010000064.1, on the reverse strand, counting down.
GCGAACCGGCCGCGCCACGTCTCTCGCTTTGGTCGTGATCCAGACCATGCTCATCGCGCCATTGTTGGATACGTTGCCACCACTCCACGATCCGATCCTCCTCGCTTGGAGTGTCCTTCATCTCGGCTTCTAGTGCTGTCAAGAATTCCCCCAAGACGACCTTACAATCCCCAACAATGGGGATGTCGACGTCAATGATCTTCGCAATCGATGCCGGGTCGACATCAACGTGAATGATTCGAGCTTGCGGGCAAAACTTCGCGGGATCGTTCGTGACGCGATCATCGAACCGAGCCCCGATCGCGAAGATCAAATCCGCATGGTGCATCGCACAATTTGCTTCATAGGTGCCGTGCATACCCAGCATGCCTAAAAACTGAGGATCGTCACCCGGAAATGCTCCAAGCCCCATCAGCGTGTTGGTCACGGGGAAGCCCAATTTTTTCGCAACGGCCACCAATTCTTCACTTGCATTGCCTTGGACAACACCACCCCCCGTATAGATCACGGGTCGCCGAGCTTCCCTCAACGCTCGCATAGCGATTCCGATTTGTCCGGTATGGCCGACTGACGCCGGTTTGTATGACCGTAAAGAGACTTCCGCAGGGTATTCATACGCGTACGTTTCGTTCGGATCCGTCGTATCTTTAGGCACGTCGATCACGACTGGTCCGGGTCTGCCGCTGGCTGCGATATAGAAAGCTTTTTTGACGACATCTGGTATCTCAGCAGCCGTTTTGACCAGAAAACTGTGTTTAACCACTGGCCTTGATATCCCCACCATGTCGGTTTCCTGAAACGCATCCGTCCCGATCTGCGCGTTAGGGACTTGTCCGGAAATTACAACAATAGGTATCGAATCCATGTAGGCCGTAGCAATTCCAGTGATCGCATTTGTTGCACCAGGTCCCGATGTGACTAGAACGACCCCTGGCCGACCCGTCGCTCGCGCGTACCCATCAGCCATGTGTGTCGCTGCTTGTTCATGACGGACCAGTATGTGTTCGATTTCCTGTTGCCGAAAAATCGCGTCGTAAATGTGCAGGGCCGCACCACCGGGGTAACCAAAGATGTACTCGACGCCTTCGTCGTGAAGCGCGCGGATAAGCATGTCACCGCCAGACAGTCGTTCAGTCATCCGTGGAAAAGTCTCATCAAATCAGAGCAAAGGGCGCGTATTCTTCTGAAATACGTTGAATCTGTCAAAGAGTTGCGGCCCGCTTAGACCCCGATCTGAAAAACCATGAACTCAGCGCGTTTCGCGCCAAACCAGCGTCGCGACACGGCCCGTGACCTTGTCCCTTCGATAGGAATACAAATTTTGGTCCTCGTAAGTGCAATTCGTTGACCGAAAAATACGTTGCACGCCCAATTGTTGGAGCAACATTTCCAGATAGCGAGGGAGATCCAGCCACCATCGTTCTTGCTTCGGCACGGCTTCGATAACGCGCTTCGATATTCGCACGTCCAGGCGCTCCAAAACATCTGGACCGACCTCGTAGCAACGTTTACAGATACCCGGGCCCAACCAGGCGTTAAGTCGCTTCGATCGACACTCCATAGCAGCAACCAGCGATTCGAGGACTCCGGATGCAGCTCCTCGCCAACCGCAGTGCGCGATACCAACACCATGGCCGTCGGGATCCGCAATTACCACCGGGACGCAGTCGGCAGTTAGGATCGCTAGACCGATTCCGATCACATCGGTCCATTGAGCATCCGCAACGGGCAACGGACCTTGATTATTGATTTGATCGACCGGCGAGCTAATTCTCACAACATTTGCACCATGGGTCTGGGTCAAAAATCGGACGTCATCGAGCCCCGTTACCTGGTGCAGTTGACGTCGGTTTTCTCTGACGTACGCTTCAGCGTCGCCGACATGCGTGGCCATATTGGCCGACGAGTATGCACCCGTGCTCGCTCCCCCAAATCGAGTGGTATAGCCGGCTCGGACCCCTTCGGCTAGCTGACAACTTGCTTCATTCCATTCGATCAAGATCGATCCATCCGCAAAGTCTCGATAAGCCTTCGCATATCTGACGGTAGTTTGCTCTCGAATTCCATCCTTTCATTGCTCGACGGATGCATAAAGGCCAATCCCGCCGCATGCAGTGCCTGCCGATCAAAACTTTGTATAGCATTGATCAGCTCTTCGGTCGGTTGCTTGGGCAAGCGCCCGCGCGCACCATAGCGACGATCTCCGACCAGTGGGTGGCCAATCGCGGCCAGGTGAACACGCACTTGATGGGTTCTTCCGGTTTCCAAAAATGCCTCGACCATCGAGTGCGCTCGGAACGCTTCGATCGGCCTGACACGCGTGACAGCAACTCGCCCATCCGCTCGCACGCGCTGCCTCGTCCTATCTTTAAAATCTCTCCCAATCGACATCTCTAGGCGTTCTTGCTTAAAGAGAATGCCTTCACAAATGCTCACATAGCGTCGATCAACTTCATGCTTAGCAATCGCCCGCGTAAGCATTTTCAGTGCCTTATTATTCCCAGCGACAACCATCAATCCAGTCGTATCCTTGTCTAATCGATGGACGATGCCTGCGCGCGGCAACTGCGCTAACTCAGCTCGTCGTTCGATTAGACCGTTGACCAGAGTGCCGCTCAAATTGCCAGCACCGGGATGAACAACGAGACCTTTGGGCTTATCAACAATCAAGAGATCGTGATCTTCGTACACGACCAAGAAATCAACGACTTCAGGCGTCAGCCAGTCCTCGGACCTCGACATCACCGCTCGCAATCGTACCTTTTCGCCCCCGCAAACTTTGACGTTGGGTTTAACGACCTCGCCATTAATTCGGATAGCACCGACCCGCATCCAGTTCGTGATTTGGGCACGCGAAAACTCAAGCCATATCTCCGCCAACGCTTTGTCGATCCTTTGACCCACATGCGACTTCGCCAAAGTTGCGGCCCGCTCGATCGGCTTACCAACCATAAGCCGATCGAACATCTTCGCTAACTCGGTGTATCAACAATATGTTAGCCAGAACCTATGAGATTGCCACTTCCCCGATCACCATCGAGTTGTCCGACCCGATCAGCGTGTGAAGACGCGTTAAATCGCGTCAGCAACAACGCCGCAGCGACAAGCAATCCGGCCATCACAAAGAACGCTTCCTGATAACCAAGTCCTAAGGATTCCTCGACACCCGCATATACCCATGAACCAATCGAACGGCTCAGATTCGCCATCGCCATGTAGATCGCGAATTGAGTTGCCGACACCTTCGACCAACATATCGTCATAAAAATAGCAATGGTGGTCACAAACACCAGCTGGCCAAAGGCTGCGTTGACAACCGCCAGTGTGACCATGAAGGGCATACTGGTCCACAGCGTCTCGAGCAGACCTACAACCACGTGACAAATAGCGGCGCCGAAAAGCGCAATCAGCAGGAATCGCCTAGCCCCAAACCGATCGATAGACGGTCCTAACAATGCGCCAAAGACAGCGGCGCCCAACGTCATCCAAAAGCTGAAATCGGCGTACTCGATATCACTAAGGCCTATTCCTTGCACGCCGAAAACGGGAAATACCCCGAGGGCTATGCCGTCGCGAAACCTATTCAGGAACTCAACGAGCATCAATAATAAGCTCATCGGTAAAAACAGAACGCGGAAAATGTCCGATCCGATTTGCGCGATATGTCGATCGGCAAGGCTATGTTTGGCTGATGCTTGGCCAGATCCCCAAGGCATCATCTTCTCACCCGGCCGTTCTCGAACCACAGCAACAACAATAAGTATTAATCCAACCGATACCCCACAAAACCATGCCGCCCCCTCGATCCCGAATGAGTGGATGAGGCGCGTGCACAACGCCCCATAACAGGCGAAACCTGCTGCCTGTCCAAACCCCATGAGCGCATTTGCGCGACCGCGCTCGTCACTAGGTAAGACATCGATCGCCATCCCGTCAACGGCCACATCTTGACTCGCCGCAAATGAATTGATGACGATCCCGCAAACGGCTATGGGCACTAAAGAACCGCCGAGCGTTGGTTCAAGAAGAGCCATACCAACAAACGATGTGACGAGTCCCGTCTGAGCCAACATTACCCATGGGCGCCGATTTCCCATCGGGAGGTAGCGGAAGCGATCCATGAACGGTCCCACGACCAGTTTCAGTGCCCAGGGCAGGTTCACCCATCCGGCCAGCCAAAGAACCTCCGCCACCGTACGACCTTGTTCTGCAAGCGCGGCGGGAATTGCTACCGAGAAAAGACCGATCGGAACACCCTGAGCAAAATAATACGAAGTGAACGCGGTGAACCGAAGCCATCGCCGTTCGGTGAGGGCGAGTGATCGTGTTAGCGCGGTCACAACAAAGTCGTCCAGAGCGACTTCATATCCATTCCAACCAGATAATTTCCAACCCTACGGGTTTTCCTCGCTGTGTGCGAGATCTGCATGACAGATAACGAATTAGACCACTACTCAATGCAAATCCGCCCCGGCGACCGTAAAATACATCTTCAACACCGAGATTCTCTATGCGCCTTGTTCTTACCGCCATCGTGTACTCGCTTTGCGGCTGTGCTTGGATGCCGTTCGTCGGGAACGATACCGATAACGAGGAAATCGTCGAGGAAGAAACCAGTGAGCAGATCCTGTATCGCCGGGCCAATACCAGCCTCAAGACCGGGAACTATTCTCTTGGCATCAACCGACTGCAGCAACTCGAAGCGCGTTTCCCTTTCGGTCGATACGCTGAACAGGGGCAATTGGAACTTATTTACGCGCACTACATGAGCGTAGATCTTGATTCTGTCGAAGCGTCGGCCGATCGCTTCATTCGACTTCACCCCCAACACCCGAACATCGACTACGCCTACTACATGCGCGGACTTGCCGCATTCACTGGTAATCGTAGTGTGCTTGACCGGTTTTTTGGAGGCGAAGAATCAAGGCGCGACATGTCGGGCGCTCAAGTTGCCTTCGCATACTTTAGCGAGTTTCTGAATCGATTCCCCGACAGTGAATACGCCAAAGACGCCCATCAGCGAATGATTTATCTCCGCAATCTTCTCGCACAAGCGGAAGTTGATATCGCCAGCTACTATCTGTCCCGAGACGCGCATGTGGCGGCGGCAAATAGAGCCCGCGTCGTGGTAGAAAACTACGCTACAACGCCTTCCGTACCGGACGCCCTTGCGATCCTGATCGAATCGAACTACAAGCTCGGGTTAACGGATGCTGCCAACGATTCGCTAAGGGTATTGGCCATAAACTATCCCAATTACCGAGCGTTCGACGAAAGTGGGAATCTGGTGTTGGAAGAAGCGATCGCCAACCGCGACCGCAGCTGGATCAACATCATGACGTTCGGTCTCGTTGATCGTCCCAACGTACCGCCGCCTCTGCAGATATCGCAGCCTGGGGCCGGCGGATCCACGGCTCTTCCTTCAGACAAACGGGAATCGGTGACCGAAACAGCACCCAGGAAACCCTGGTATCGCCGCATCTTCGGATAACAAAACCCTAGCGACTCGGCGCCGACGCTACCGGCCAAACGTTCAGGATAGTGACGTCAAAGATAAGCGTTCTACCAGCGAGGGGGTGGTTAAAATCAACGATCGCTTTGTCCTCTCCAACGGCTCTGATGGTCCCCGGAAGCTCGCCATCGGGCGATCCAAATAACACCACTAAACCCGGTTCAAGTTCGCCGATCGGAGCAAACAAAGCGATGGGTAACTCTTGGATGTTCGCGTCGTTGCATTCGCCAAAACCATTCTTCGCCGTTATCTCGAATCGTCCGCACTCGCCCTCAGCAAGGCCCTCAATGGCACTTTCAAAGCCCGGAAGAAGATGTCCATCGCCGAAGGTGAAGACAGCCGGCTCTCCCCCACGGGTTGAATCCACCTCCGAACCGTCTAGCAAGAGAATGGTGAAGTGCAAACGGGTGCGAGTTCCTGGACCCACAACGATGTCCGAGGAACGGATGATAAACTCATTCACTCGGCGCGCGCTCTCGAGTAATCCTGGTACATGAGCACTATCCATCCAGCGGCACCTACCGTAATACACGTATCGGCGAGATTGAATACCGGGAAACTGAAACTCAAATAGTGGAAATGAACAAAATCGATGACGCATCCGTGAACCAATCGATCGAACAAGTTGCCCACCGCACCCGAAAGAATAAGAGCACAAGACCACCCTTCTAGAAAAGCACCTCGCGGTAAATTCCAAATGCGATAAATAAAGTAGCCAGAAAAGAAAAACGCAATGGTCGAAAGTAATCCACCGTACCCCTGCATCATGCTAAAGGCTGCACCGGTATTGCAGGTGAGATGAAGTGACAAAAACGATAGTACTGTGATCGGTCCCTCACCCAAATACGCTAATGCGAGCTGCTTAGTCGTTTGATCGGCAACGATTAAAAGCACGCTCGGCAGTAACAAGATTTTCAGAGGTAGAGTCCTCAGAAGCGCTCTTCGCGAAGTGGTTCTGGTCTCCCTATGGCGAACCAATCGCGCGTTT
>JAKUTI010000063.1:9791-12258 GCA_022448765.1 Pseudomonadales bacterium | reverse complement strand
CGGGAACTATTTCGACCTGTTCCCCCTTCGGGGCCTGCATGCGGAAAACGCGAGCGAGCTACCCCTTTGGGACTGGTGGGTTGATTATTTTTGGCACCTTGCCTTGCCCATCGCTTCACTGACCATCGGGGGTTTCGCAACGCTGACGATGCTGACCAAAAATTCATTCCTCGAGGAAATCAGCAAACAGTTTGTCTTGACCGCGCAAGCGAAAGGACTCACGGCACGGCGCGTACTTTACGGTCACGTATTTCGAAACGCGATGCTGATCATTATCGCCGGCTTCCCCGCAGCTTTCGTCGGCATTCTCTTCACCGGGTCGGTATTGATCGAAGTGATCTTCTCACTCGACGGTCTGGGTCTTCTGAGCTACGAAGCCCTGCTCAAACGCGACTACCCGATTCTCTTTGGAACGGTCTTTTGTTTCACACTCATTGGGCTCGTGATGCACCTGGTCGGCGACATCGTTTACACCCTGGTGGATCCAAGAATCGATTTCGAGGCGAGAGAATAATGACGCCTCTCGCCAAACGCCGAATCGCGAATTTTAAAGCAAATCGGCGCGGCTATTACGCCCTGTGGGTATTTCTTGCTTTGTTCGGACTTTCGCTATTCGCCGAACTTCTAGCTAACGACAAACCCATCTTTTTGTACCTCAACGACGCTTTCTATTGGCCTGTTTTCGAACTCGTGACCGAGACAGAGCTCGGGGGTGAGCTACCTATCGAGGCCGATTACACCGACCCCTTCGTACAAGCATTGATAAACGACGGTGACGGCTGGGCCGTCTACCCACCCATCCGTTACAGCCACGACACGATTGACCTTTACATCGAAAGTGCCGCGCCCGCATCACCCTCACCGCAGCATTGGCTCGGGACCGATGACGGCGCAAAAGACACGTTAGCGAGGCTGATTTATGGATTTCGTTTATCCGTCACCTTCGGCCTATTTCTGACGCTATTTAGTTCTGTCATCGGCGTTACCGTCGGTGCGCTTCAGGGTTATTTTGGAGGACTCATTGACCTGATCGGACAGCGAATTGTTGAAATCTGGGCAGGACTTCCCATTCTCCTTGTACTCATTATTCTCGCCAGCATTATCGAACCAAGCGTCTATTGGTTGTTGGGCATTCTGGTGATGTTCAGCTGGATGTCGCTCGTTGGTGTGGTTCGCGCCGAATTTCTGCGTGCGCGCAATTTCGACTACGTCCGAGCGGCCCGCTCATTAGGGGTTTCCAACGGCACCATCATTGTCCGTCACGTACTTCCCAATGCCATGGTAGCGACGTTGACGTTCCTACCATTCATATTGAGCGGGGCGGTTACGACGCTAACGGCACTCGATTTCTTGGGTTTTGGTCTTCCGGCTGGTTCTCCCTCCTTGGGCGAACTCATGGCACAGGGCAAAGCCAATTTGCACGCTCCATGGCTTGGTTTAACGGGGTTTTTTACGCTGGCAGTAATGCTGTGTTTATTGATCTTTGTCGGTGAAGCCGTTCGCGACGCGTTCGACCCCCGAAGATCAATGCAAGATTTGACGGGCGACTAATCAATCGCGGGATTAATTTTTTGTAGCGTTTCGTCGAGGCTCGTGAGTGTTATCCCAAGCTTTTGGACAATTGCGCCCGTATCAATGTTGTCGTCGTGATCCAAGATGCCCAACATCGCGCGCGTCATCGGCGGGTTGTCGCTCGCCCATTCCAAACACCTAGCGACCAGCACGCCCAACCACATCGGCAGCGAAATCAGTGTTCCTTGAAAACCGGCGCGCTCAAATAACACTCGGCGGCTAAGTGATACCGGGCCGGCGAGACACATAACACCCTCGACGCTCGATTCCATACACGCCATGACAGCCGCAATGACATCATCTACATCAATGGGTTGTTCTAGGCTTGCCGCTCGAAAAGCAAACGCGAGCCGGCTAGAGGCGCGTTTCAAGAGGGCGCGTGACGCATAGTCATTCGCCCCAAGGACCATAGGAACGCGCAGAATACTCGACGAGATCGTACCCTCCGTGAGAACACGCTCCGCTCTCGCTTTACTCGCAAGGCACACGTTCGTGGAATTAACCGAGGCACCCAGCACACTGAGGTACACGATCTTGCGAACGCTCACTTTTTCCGACGCCAGATACAACGCCCGTGTCGCATTTTCGTGCGCATCGACGTACGTGCTGCCGCGACTCTCTCGTATGATCCCCACCAAATGAACGACACCAACACACCCTTCAAGGGCACGCGCCATGGCCAATGCAGACGTGTAATCAACGATACGGACCTCGTCGGCCGGAGTCTTTTCTAGCATTCGCGCCGCTTCGCCCGACCGCACCAGCGCTCGGACGCTGTAGTCAGACGCCATCTTGGTAATCAACCGCTGACCAATGTGGCCATTCGCTCCTGTTATGACGATTTGATCCTTCATCCGATTCGCGTCCGTTTCCAAAGCGTACGATAATCGATATC
>JAKUTI010000063.1:5910-9781 GCA_022448765.1 Pseudomonadales bacterium | reverse complement strand
GACCCCATGCGGAGCAGCCGCGCGCGATAAATGAACGACGCACCTCCGCCGCATACATGGCTGACCTTGGCAAACGCACTATCGGCGTCAAGGATCCTTATGGCGCCGATCACAGCTTTCTGCATCGCGTCTGAATTTTGGTCGCTAGCGGGGTTGGTATTTTTTACCGCCGTCCTAACCGACCTTATCGATGGCCCATTGGCCCGCCACCGCGGTGAGGCGTCTAGGCAGGGCGGACTTATCGACCACGGCGCCGATGCATTTTTCGTCATTGTGATTCTTGCATCGCTCGCGGCCCAGGGCTTTTTCACGCCATTGCTTCCGCTGATGATCGGGTTGGCTTTCCTGCAGTACATCTTCGGCTCCGGTGTCCAAAAACAACAGCCGCTCAAGGCAAGTCGCCTCGGACGCTACAACGGCATTTCGTATTTTGTCCTTGCCGGCATACCGGTCACTCAACACGCGCTAGGATTAGACTGGATACCCGTGTGGATTGTCAGTTACGGTGGGTGGTTGCTTATCGCATCGACCATCTTTTCGATCTTTGATCGAATACGATCGTCATAAAAATTTCCCCAAGCCCTTACTAAAGAATGTTCAGCCGAAGAGTTCTCGGTTCGCGCGGGGGAGGAACAGGGTCCCGATAACCGCGTTGAACATGACAAAAAAAGTGTGCATAACGAGGCTGAATGCCCCAACTTCAGGATACTCGGGGAATAATACGGTCCACAGCAGCAGCGCACCCGCGTGAAACGGCAGAGGCAGCGCCGCGGCGAGAAAAATAACCGGTAAAAACGCGAGCATTTGACCAAGGTTGACGTCTACCTGAAAGAGCTCTAGCGCAACGGTATAAACCACCACGGCGCCGATCAAATTGGGTGCTTTGAACAACAGGGTTAGCAAATAGTGCCTCGGCTTTCCTTGCCGCAAGGCGTGAAAGACGCCCTTATCACGGATCGAAAACTTCTTGAATAAATGACCTCGAAAATAGGCAATGTGTATTGGAAGGTATACGGCGGCAACGATAAACACCGTGGGCAAAATTACGTCGAGTGGAAGCATCGACGATGCTTCCACGACAACTTCGAATCCAAGCAAGACCCCGATGCTGGAAAAAATAAGTAGCTGGTATATTTCCATAACGCCCAAAAAGATCATGCTCGATAGCGCTTCCCAGCCCGGCACCTGGTGGCGCCGCAACAAGTACAGCGACATGGCTCCTTTCCCAACTTGTTCGTTAACGAGCGAAAGGATGTACGCACTCGCGCGAATGGGTAAAACGGCGTTTAGTTTGATCTCCGATACGTTAAACCAGCGGATAACCCGCCATGTTACGTGGGCATCTACAAGAAAGAAGAATACGGAGTAAGGGATCATGACTGCCAACCAAAGCAGCCAATTCGCTTGACCAAAAAAGACGAGAAGGTACTCAATGGCGGCTTGGTTCTCGCGAGCAGCAGCGTCGTCGATTTTCCCCCACACCAGATAGAAACAGACTGCGGTCAATCCCCAGGTGCTTATGGAGAAAAGTACCTTTCGGGTCTTTTTCTCAGACTTTACCTCCGGCGCCATTTGCTCTGACTGGCTCATGCGGGATCCCGTTTAGGCGAGCGACGTAACACTTTCATGGGATAACGGACTCGTTCTCGATAGCCGAGTTTGGCATACACACGGCTTGCAATCTCTTCGGCCGGGCTGCCGACCCGCACGTGCAAAAACGACTTGCAGTTAACCCGATGCTGTCGAGCGACGATTTCGGCAACGAGTCCCTGCGCGTAGCCACGGCCACCAAAGCCCTCCGCGGTGCAAACAGCGCTTACTTCACGATTACCGTCAAAACAGATTCGTTCGCCCGCCATCGATACAAGCCGTTCTTCAATCCGAACACCAACGTAATCGCCAAGTCGGTGCGTCATTCGCTCAAAGGGTCCAGGATCCGTGGCCTTAACCAGGCTCTGCATGTCTTCGGAATCGGCATCACTCAGTTCGATCCACCCGAGCTCTGAATTGTTGGGCTCCAGTTTTTCACACACCCACTGCGTCAGTTCAATCGTTGTCAGTTCCTGCCATAGGCTTTTATCAATCGGACCGGCTTCGATGACCGCAACAATCTCGCCCGGGCTCACCAACCGACCCAGTTCGTTGGTGGCTTCAATGGAACTTTCAGCTACTGCCGCGATCAGGGAAATATCCGATCGATACCGTGCCGCAAGCACTCCCGCCACTCCAAACTCCCGCTGTTCGCCTGTTAATGCATGCCAAGCAGGATTATCGAGAGGATCCAATCGGACCTCCAGCCCTGCTGCCAACGTCATTTGGAGGGAATAAGATCGCGGTTAACTCCCGAGGCCGAGCACTCCCGATCCAATAACCGACCGCCAACCTCGCTCGCCTCGCGAAAGTTCGCCCGGTAAGCTTTCGCCGACTGCTAGGTGGTAGTAGATCGTCGGTCGAGCGACTATGCCAACGCCTCTTTTGTCGTTTTGATGATGGCAGCGGCAACTTTGTAGGGGTCTGCATTTGAGGCTGTACGGCGATCTTCAAGGCGCCCTTTCCACCCATCGTCGATCGTTCCCACCGGTATCCGAATGGATGCTCCCCGATCCGAGATGCCGTAGCTGAACGTGTCTATGGACTCAGTCTCGTGGGCTCCGGTCAAACGCATCTCGTTGTGCGCCCCATAGACATCGATGTGTCGGGGGATATTCTTACCAAAGTGTTCACAGATCTTCGTAAACGTCTCTTCTTCGCCAGACTCCCGCATTGCGCGGTTCGAAAAGTTGGCGTGCATACCGGACCCATTCCAATCCATGTCGCCAAAGGGCTTAGGGTGCCAATTGATTGCATACCCGTACCTCTCGCCCGTTCGCTCAAGCAAATAGCGTGCCAACCAGGTCTCGTCGCCTGCACGTTTTGCGCCTTTCGCAAACACTTGAAATTCCCATTGCCCAGCCGCGACTTCGGCATTGATTCCCTCGACGTTAATACCGGCATCAAGGCAATGATCTAAGTGTTCGTCTACACAGTCTCGGCCGTGGGCATTTGCAGCGCCCACCGAGCAGTAGTAAGGACCTTGCGGTCCCGGATAGCCGTTGATCGGAAATCCTGGCGGTCGGTCTGTGTCTGTGTCCCAGAGGAAGTACTCCTGTTCGTAGCCAAACCAAAAGTCTTCGTCGTCATCATCAATGGTCGCCCGGCCGTTGGAAACATGAGGCGAACCATCAGCATTCAAGACCTCGGTCATCACCAAGTACGCGTTCTTTCGATCCGGATCCGGAAAAATAGCAACGGGCTGGAGCAAACAGTCCGACGCGTTACCTTCCGCCTGTTGGGTCGAACTTCCATCGAATGCCCACATCGGGCATTCATCGAGTGAGCCCCCAAAATCCGTTTCTACCCGCGTTTTACTGCGTAAACTCTGGGTCGGCTTGAAGCCATCTAGCCAGATATATTCCAACTTCGTTTTCATGGTGTACCTTGCCCTCCAAAAAACACTGCGCTTTGCATCCGTGGTCCTTTCCACGCACTCACATTTTCATCCACCGCGCCGCTTAGTTGTTACCAAGCGACTCCAATGCGGCCCGCAAGCATAACGCAAACACGAAACTAACCACTACGCCCATTACTTGGCGAAGCGCGCACCGCAAAACCGTCACTTGATGAGCCATTACTTTCGAGAAGCGCGGCTCTATTACAAACGAAACAATCGGCTAATCTACGATGGCCTGATAAATCAAAGTCTTGAGTTCTCGACTGCATTGAGTCTGGGGGGAGTGTATAACCTCATGCCCCATGACAGCAGCACAGGACCCCAAACAGCCCTTGGCCCAACATGGGGAAATAGGGAAAATATGGAAAACAAAAATCAGGA
>JAKUTI010000063.1:0-5900 GCA_022448765.1 Pseudomonadales bacterium | reverse complement strand
CCTCGAGGGGATCAACCCAAAAATAGGTGCTCGCAGCGCCTCCCCAAGCGAACTCTCCCGGCGAGTCGAGCACACCAGCCGCGGCTGGATCGAGAACGACCGAGAAACCGAGTCCAAAGCCGATCCCATGGTACGACGTTTCGCTAAAAACAGGCTGTCCCATGGCCGCTAAATCAACATTCCCCGGCATGTGGTTTGTCGCCATGTACTCAACTGTTTTTCGACCCAGTATTCGGTGACCGTCCAACTCGCCTCGATTCACCAGCATCTGGGCGAAGCGACCGTAGTCATCAATCGATGCCACCATCCCACCGCCGCCGGAGAAAAACGCAGGCCGTTGATGGTAGGGCGAGGTAGTCGGATCGTCCTGAAGTTCAAATCCTCCACCACGTTTATATCGATAGCATGCCGCGAACTTGTCCTTGGACGAGGCGCGCACTTGATACCCGGCATCGATCATTCCCAAAGGTTCTGTAATTCGCTCACGAACAAACACATCCAAGTCTGTATCTGAAAACAACTGCACGAGATAGCCGCAGACGTCTGTCGCGACGCTGTAATTCCACCGTGATCCAGGCGCGAACGTGACGGGAATCCCGGCCAAATCATCAATCATGTCCTCGAGCGTTGATCCTTGCCGGCCGCCACCTACGGATGCTTGCCGATACATGGCATCGACGGGGTGACTATTCATGAATCCGTACGTCAGTCCCGAGGTGTGAGTCAACAGATGTTTGACCGTCAGCGGAACCGTCATGGGAGAGGTCACCATGGTTTCGTTTTCGCCGTGTTCATACACGCTCAAATCGGACCAACTCGGGATGAACTTTGAGACCGGATCGTCCAACTGAAATTTTCCCTGTTCGTACAGCATCATTAAGGCAACGCTGGTGATCGGCTTAGACATTGAATAAATGCGCACCACTGTGTCGCGTTCCATGGCGAGGTCACGATCAACATCACGCCGACCCGACGCTTGGAAATACGCTTCCTCTCCACGTCGCATCACCAGACACGAGCATCCCGGAAAACGACCGTCAGCGACATACTTGTCAAGGTGAGCCGTTAGGTGCTCAAGTCGATCAACCGAAAAACCGTGCCCCATAATAATTTCCCTAATCAATTGACCCAGCATAACCGTTTACCCAAAGTTACGCGGGAGAACGCCGCGTCAGCGTTGGCCCGGCACGCGCTTATAGAGGAAGATGAACCGCAGGGGAACTCGAATGACACCCGGACAGAAATTAAGACTTGCCCTGGCGTCAGAGAACGTCGTCTTCGCACCGTTAACGCTCGATGCACTCACCGGTCGTATTACCGAGCACGCTGGGTTCTCCGCCGGTTACATTAGCGGCGGCGCCTTGGGATTTGTGCACGGCGTCAGCGAAGCACTGCTTACACTGAGCGAAATTGCTGATGTCACCCAGCACGTCACCGCCCGCACCGGCATTGCCGTGATCGTCGATGGCGGCGTAGGGTTCGGTGATGCGGTACACACATACCGAACCGTGCAGGTCATTGAGGCCGCTGGTGCAGCTGGTATCGAGATCGAAGATCAAGTCGCGCCTAAACGAGTGAGTCACCACCGTGGTATCGAACACCTTATCGAAATAGGCGAAATGACCGACAAAATCTGCGCCGCCGTTGACGCACGCGCCGATGCGGATTTCGTCATCATCGCGCGCACGGGTGCAGTCCGTAACGAATCCTTCGAAAAAGCGATTGAGCGCGGCAACGCCTACGCCGATGCCGGCGCAGACTTAGTCATGCTAATGCCAACAAACGATTCAGAGTGGCAGGAAGCACCTCGGCGCCTAGAGGTGCCGCTGGCCACAATCACCTCGCTCGACACACGCTTGCCATCAGAATGGGCAACCTTGGGTTGGGATTTAATTATCGATCCTTTTACCGCCCAAACGGCAGCCGTCAAGGCCATTGCAACCGCGTACCAGCAATTCCAACAATCGGGAACCACGGGGTTGGATCGTGCCGAAACACTTGAGCACTACCGACTGTTGCCCGACATCGCTGGGCTCCAAGAGCTTTACGACATTGAAGATCGAACAACGGAGAGACCCGCATGAGTATCGAAATACGTCCCCTTACCGCTGGCGAGATGGGACAGTTGGGAGAGCTCGGCGGCTACGTCTACGGGGGTAGTTTTGGCGACGGCCCCGACAACGTCGTTGCGACCGCTAATCTACCCGACTGGACTCTCTGCGCGGTCGTCGACGGCAAGCTCGCGTGCAGTTTCACCGCTATTCCATTCACGATGCGCGCCAACGGGAGTGCCGTTGCGCTCGCCGGCGTCTCCACGGTCGGCACTCAGCCCGAGCATCGACGCCAAGGTCTTCTACGGCGCATTCAAACCCAGGCTTTCGCCGATATGCGGGATCGTGGTCAGTCGCTGGCAGCCCTTTGGGCATCCCAAGCTGCAATCTACCAACGCTACGGGTACGCGATGACGACGGTGCTCCGTTCGTACCAGGTGGACACGACGGACATTGGTTTCCACGACGGCGATTGGGGTTCGGGCCATGTCGAACGCCTTCCCGTCGTGGACGCATTCGATGTCATCAAATCGACCTACATTCGTTTCGTCAAGAATCGCATCTGCTATCTGCATCGAAGCAAGGCGCTGTGGTTGCAAAATGCAATGGAGGAAATCGAGGAGCAGGGGCCGGTTCACGCCGGTGTGCATTTCGATGAGGGAGGCAATGGCGACGGTTACGTCATCTACACTCTCCGGGCAAACAAAGTGGACCACGCAACCCGAGGTCAGGAAATTATCGTCCGGGACATGGCGTGGCTTTCGATGGATAGTTATCGCTCCATGTGGGAGTGGCTCAAGCGGCATGACCTCGTGGGTCGAGTGTCGTACCGCACAGCCGCCATCGACGACCCCGCGGTCGAACTTTTTGCCGAACCGCGTCTTCTTCACAGCGTCGATCATGAAGGGCTTTGGCTTCGCGTTGTCGACGCGGAGCGCGCGCTCAAAGACCGCGCCTATTCAAATGACGGAGAAGTCACCATCGGTTTGACTGATGATTCACTGACGCCATGGAACAATCGCACGATCAAACTCGAGGCCTCCACCGAAGGCGCGCATGTCTCATCAAGCGAGTCGACCGACCTAACAATGTCGGCCAAAGCGCTCGCATCGCTTTACAGCGGCTTTCGCTCCGCAAGGCAGCTGCGGGCGTGGGGTCTTGTCAAAGGCGGGGACGATGCTGTCGATACCGCAGACCGTTTGTTCGCCACTAGCCACGCACCGCACTGTCCCGACCATTTCTAGGCTCTGAACTTTTCCTCTTATTGAGCACAGACCACTATTCGATCGCGGGCTTGCGTCGTAACTGCTTTTTTTTCCTGAGACGTTGTTTTCGCCGGATGCCTGCGTTAACCGCTGTCCGCGACGGCTTCGTTCTAAATCGCTTCTTTGCAACCCGACCTGCCTCCGACAAAAGACCTTGAAGGCGGTCCATCGCTTCCTTCCGATTACGCGCTTGCGTGCGGTGGCTTCGTGCAAAAATAACAATTTCCCCTGCCCCGTTGAGGCGTTTTCCCGCACATGATTCCAATCGCTTTCGATACGCCGTCGAAAAACAACAGGCGCCGAGATCAAGTCGTAACTCGGCCGCAGTGGCGACCTTGTTGACGTTCTGGCCGCCTGGGCCCATTGACCGCACAAACTTCCACGTCAGCGCCTCCGCTGGAATCTGTTGTTCAGCCATCGTGTAGACAGTCACCGCTGTTCCAAACGTTTGTTTTCGCCGAAGGGTGCAAGATAATCCTCGCCTTAGGGGAGAACAACATGAGCTGGAAAGACGAAGTTAACGAGATCAGTCATCGCCGCAAATTGCGCCAAGCGATGGGGGGTTCGGAGGGGATCGAACGCCAACACAAGCGTGGGAAACTAACGGTTCGAGAGCGGATAGATAAGTTTGTCGACCCGAACGGGTTCCGAGAATTCCACTCCTTAACAGGTAGCGCGACCTACAACGAACGAGGCGAGTTGAAGAGCTTTATACCGCGTGGCTCAGTTGAAGGGACAGCGTTGGTGGACGGGCGCAAGATCATTCTAAGCGCCGGAGATTTCACCGTCCGAGGCGGTTCCGCTAGTTCCGGCGGCGGCATGGGATCGGAGCTCCCTTCCAATGAACGCGCTCGCCAATGGCGTCTGCCCTATGTTCGGTTGCTTGATGCGGCCGGGGGCAGCGTTCGCGGATTTGAAGAGATGGGCCGCACCTATCTGCCCGATGGCAATCATGGGACGACGATTGACGTCGATCTTCTCTCCCGAGTACCCGTGGTATCCGCGGTGATGGGGTCTGTCGCCGGGTTGCCGGCGATCAACGCCTGTCTTGCCCATTTCAACGTGATGGTTAAAGACTCAAGCCAACTATTTCCGGGTGGCCCCCCCGTGGTTAAAGCCGCCTTGGGCTACGACATCAGCAAAGAGGAGCTTGGGGGTCCACACATCCACACCCGTATCAGCGGTTCGGTCGACAACCTTGCCAACACCGAAGAAGACGCCTTTGATCAAATCAAACGATTTCTGGGCTATCTGCCATCAAACGTTCACGAAATGCCCCCGCGCCATGTAACGGACGACCCCACCGATCGTCACGAAGAAGAATTGCTGTCCTTGATACCGCGAGATAGGCGACAGGTATACGACGCTCGTAAATTAGTCGAAATGGTTCTCGATCAAGGGTCTTTTTTCGAGATCTCGCCACGCTACGGCCGCGCCAGACTTACGGGGCTCGGACGGGTTAACGGTTTCCCCGTTGGGGTTATGGCAAACAATCCACGTCATCACGGTGGGGCTACCGACGTCGCGGCGGGGAATAAAGTGATTCGTCTTTTGCAGCTATGCGATGTGTTTCACTTGCCCATCATCAGCTTCGCTGACGAGCCCGGTTTCATGGTGGGATTAGAATCCGAAAAGGCTGGCATCGAACGTGCTGGTGCAGCACTGGTAGCAATTACCTGCCAGAGTCGCATGCCTTGGTTAACCATCGTCGTCGGGCGGCTCTACGGCGTCGCAGGGCAGTGCCATCACCGCCCATCCGGTATGTTTAGGCGCTACGCATGGCCTTCGGCCGCGTGGGGGTCGATGCATATTACCGGCGGAGCTTCGGCGGCCTATCGTCGCGAAATCGATAGCGCGGACGATCCAGAGGCCAAGTTAAAAGAGATCGAAGCACGCCTCAACGCCCTCGCCTCGCCATTTCGAACCGCGGAGGTGTCCGGCCAGGACATCATCGATCCTCGCGAAACCCGAAGTGTCGCGGCTGAGTTCGTTGACGATGCACAACGCGTGCTCACGACACAGCTTGGAGACCCTCTTATTCTGTATCGACCCTAGCGTTCATTCGTCGTGGCCGGTCTTTTCTCGTTCCTCCGCGAAACGTCGGTTTCGTTGCGTCGTTCTGCGCTCAGTATCACGGCGCTCACTGAGCGACGCCGAATTGCGCGCTTCTTCCCGCCGAAGCTTTCTGAACTGTTCTAGCCTCTCCAGATCGAGCACACCCTCGGAAATCGCCAATTGCACCGCACAACCGGGTTCCGTTTCGTGGATGCAGTTCGCGAATCGACAGTGGATTGCAAGGCTCTCGATGTCCTCAAAGGCCGCCGCGATCCCGTCCGTTGCTTCGGCAAGCGCAAGCTCCCTGATGCCAGGCACGTCCATCAATAACCCGCCCTGTTCAATCCGGTGTATGGATCGGTGCGTGGTCGTGTGCCGGCCTTTGGAATCGTCTTCTCTAATCCTTTCAGTTGGCTGAATTTCTCGACCTGCCAGGGTGTTCAGCAACGTCGATTTACCCACACCCGACGATCCAACGAACGCGACGGTTTGGCCGTTCGTGGTCCACAAACGGATTCCCCCCAGCATA
>JAKUTI010000062.1 GCA_022448765.1 Pseudomonadales bacterium | reverse complement strand
TTTCGGATGCTTGGGTGACTCGCCACATCAAGGGCAAGCATGACTACAGCAAAGGATTAGACGCAGTAAAGGACGACATCGCTCGTGCTCAGAGAAAGCTAAAGCTGATCACGGAAGACTGTGAGCTGAGCGTGACTGAGATCAAAGATATCAATCGCCGTATGTCTGTTGGAGAAGCTAAAGCGAGGCGTGCAAAGAAAGATATGGTTGAGGCCAATTTGCGCCTCGTTATTTCTATTGCAAAGAAATACACCAACCGCGGATTACAGTTTCTAGATCTCATTCAAGAAGGAAATATTGGCCTAATGAAGGCCGTCGATAAGTTTGAATACCGCCGTGGGTACAAATTTTCGACGTATGCGACTTGGTGGATTCGGCAAGCGATTACTCGCTCAATTGCGGATCAGGCGCGAACCATTCGGATTCCCGTTCATATGATCGAAACCATTAACAAATTGAACCGTGTGTCTCGCCAAATGCTTCAAGAAATGGGGAGGGAACCGACACCGGAAGAATTGGGTGAACGGATGGAAATGCCGGAGGACAAGGTCCGTCGCGTATTAAAGATTGCGAAGGAACCGATCTCTATGGAAACGCCCATTGGTGATGATGAGGATTCTCACCTCGGTGACTTCATTGAAGACGCTACTATCGGCTCTCCCATCGAGTTGGCCACTGGCGAAGGTTTGAAAGAAGCGACTCGAGACGTCCTCGGTGGCCTGACGACGCGAGAGGCGAAAGTCTTGCGAATGCGTTTTGGTATCGATATGAATACGGACCACACCCTGGAAGAAGTGGGTAAACAGTTTGACGTAACGCGTGAGCGGATTCGCCAAATCGAGGCCAAAGCGTTGCGGAAACTTCGCCATCCGAGTCGGTCAGAACATCTACGCTCTTTCTTAGACGAATTATTTTCCGAGAATCAGAGCCCGATTTAGAGACGCGAGGGTTTGTCCTACGGGAGTGGCACTAGCTGCTTGGCGTAAGCCTGGGTTTAACGCCGAAACCCAGTCCGGCAGTCGCGAAGCTTTGCGGGGTCGGCGTTGCCCGTTAGACGTTGTCGTCAGAACGTGAAACCCAAGAACTCCAACAACGAAATACCGTATCGATCGCGGTAGGTAATCCAAGAAAGAACGATAAAAACAGCGGAAACCGACAGACTAAATACGAATACCGCGATTAAAGCGATCAGACTTTCGCTAAAGAGGATGTCGATTAACCGTTTGCGCGATTGTTTTTCCATGGTCACGTGGTGTGGAATTAGCGAATATTAACCAGCCGGTAACCTCTGAGCCCATTCTATAGCGCGGTTTCTCATGGACCCGATGTCCTCCTCAAGAATGACGCCCGCTTGGACACACCGCTCAAGTTCGCGCTCATATTTCTCGAGGAACCCGGTACGGTTCAAATACAACTTGGCCAGTTTTTCGTCGTCGAAATTCTGAGATAGGCCATAGAGAAAGGAGAATCGATTATCACTACCGCCTCCAAATCGACCGGCCCCACGATGGCGGGCGGTCGGGACAGCCAAGTCAGGAAGTCGAATGCCGCCCATGGCGTTACCGTTCGCATCACGTTGAATCGTTGGTCGACCTGATTGGGCATCGGTCATGGTAATTCGGGGCATCCGTGGAGGCTCGGTGCCAGATCCGACCCAATCGTGAGTATGTCGTATGGCAGCTTGGTAGGCGGGTTGGTACGACATCCAGTTGGGTCCCTCGTTGGTGCCAGACGCCGCCATCGACCGTGGTATGTTGACGTGAGAGGTGCCGGCGACTTCCCAAAGTCGAAAGGTTGTTGAGTCAGGTTGTCTTGCTGGCAGATAGGCTTCGGCTTCGGTTTCGGAGTTGACGACAAAAACGGGGACGTCGATGTCGTTTCGAATCGGAGTGCGTTGGCCCATGCCCATGCCTCGTCTGCCTTCCCCCTTATCTACTCCGAAAGGGATTGTGGAAGAAAAGTCGATGTATGGAATAAACCCGTCAAAGACATTTTCAAGGAGATGGACTCCGTTAATGTAAGTGCGCAGACGAGCAGCGGATTGTGAAGCGCCCGCGGCGATTAGGCGACTGACAACCAGTCCATTCATCGGATCGACTCCCACCTCGCTTCGCAAGGGCCCCACGGCCCGCCCGGCTTGGCTGAAAATGTCGTAGGAATAGGCGTCGCCCGGGTGGTTGAGGGATTCGTAACGACCGGGATCCCACTGACGAAGTCCAGCAGCTTGGGGGCCCGGAAAACCATCAACTCCCACGGCTTGTGCCGAAACGCCAACCCACGCATAGCCGCGCAAGTATTCATCGTCACCCACGGAGCCTAGCTCATAACCCGCTGTGACATTCTGCCAATGCACGATCACGGTACCGTTGAAAGCGGCCTGGTCTTGGGGTCGCACCACGAGAATACGAGTCCGGAACGGCGTTGATTCTTTCTCTCGCTCGGTTACCCACCGGCCGTCCGGCGTTGATGACGAGCCGTCGGCAAATTTGTAAGCACTCGCGCTGCCGTCTAGGAAGAACTCTTCCATGACATACCCGCGACTAGAAAGGTCGATTTGCGGTGCGGAAAAAGGCTCTCCCTTGGTTCCTTCGACGATGGGGCCCAAAACGAGCGCGGTTTCTTTCGCTGCGCTTTCGAGGGCTGTAGATAATGCTAGCCAGGCGAGCAATGTGGCAAACGTTGCCACTGTGGAAACGGACGAGGTGGACGCTGTCTTGGTGATATGCATTGAATCTCAGCCCCTTGAAGGCAAGATCACGGTCGCGGTCCCAAATGCCGTGACCAGACCGGATTGATTTTGGTTTTGCACTTGCAGTTCGACCCTGTGTTCGTCGTTTTCGACGTAGGTTCGGGCTACTTTTCCGTACACGGTATTCGTATCGCCGACGACGTTAGGATGTCGAATGGAGGCGTCAAGCTTCGTCAGCGTTGCGGCATCGCCCATCCAATCGGTAACGATTTGACTCAGCCAACAAACGCGTTGTGGGCCGTAGTCGAATTGGCCGGGCATGTTTCGACGTTTGCGTGCGTGTTCCTCGTCAAATCGACCTCCACCCCCAAGATCTCCAGATTCTTCGGCTTCTAGCGCGGCCCTGGGACTTCGACCGGTACCCAGGACGCCGTGGGTAAAAAGGAAGAGTTCGGTGACGGTATATGTTCCCTTCTTTAGGGTCGGAATATCATCACCTTCAACGACGTCTTCCCAGTATCTCGGCTCGGCACCGCGTCGTTCGCGCTCGTAAACCAAAGGGTCGGCGGCTTCGTGCTGAGTTTCTTTTCTTTCTTTCGGCTCGCGATCGTATTCCAAGGTCGAGCCAGTATTTTGATAACGAGCCATCAGGGTCTTGACGGTCGTCACGACTTCTTGACGCTGATTCGAATAGGTGACAAACCCAGTGTTAAACGCGATCGCACCAATGCGCTTGCTCTCTTTGCGCATTGTTGGGCCCACTTGCTCCTGGGCTGTGATGCGATCGCCGAGCCAAATTGGCCGGTGAAATTCAATTTCCGCACCCGCGTAGTTCACTGGAAGGTAGGCGGTCGATACTCGTTTGCGATCAATCGCGCCTGTTTCGCCGGCAACCACACCGAGACTTACGCCGTAGATGAAAGGAGGTGGTGCCGTAATCATTTGATACGGTGAACTTGCGGCGTGATCAGGGTCTCGCCAGAGCGGATTGTAGTCACCGACGCCGTCGCCAAATCGTTGAATGTTGTCGAGGCTTGCCTCTTTCGTGGGGCGGTATGGTAGTACGTCGCCTATGCCTTTCTTGTACTCCTCTTCAAACGCCTCGATCGTGCGAATTAGATTTTCCGTGGCCATTCCGTGGATCTCCTCCGATCGGACGAACGTGAAAGCTTACCTGATTGAGCGCACGGCGGTTTGAGCGATGGGAAAAAGAACGGGCTCGGATCAGTCGTGTCGGAGAGCTTCGATAGGATCTAGTTTTGATGCCAAGTAGGCGGGCCAAACACCGGCGAGGAAGCCCACCGAAACACTGACAGCAACTGCAATAAGAACCGTTTGCATCTCGACGATCAAAGGCATATCGAATTGGGATGAGATGCCCTCACTTCCGAGCCATCCGAGAACAATGCCAAACAATCCGCCCAGCGCGCCTAAGGTAATGGCTTCCACAATGAACTGAGTAAGGATGTTTCCGCGCGTCGCGCCAAGCGCTTTGCGGACGCCGATTTCTCGGGTTCGCTCGGTCACGGAGACCAGCATGATGCTTAGGATACCGATGGCTCCGATGAGAAGGCTTATCGCGAGGATACCGATGACATACGTCGACAAGGTGCTAGTAATCGATTGCATCATGTCGCTAAACACGCTCCGATTCATGATCTGAAAGTCGTTTGGTTCGCCGGGACGGATTTTGTGTTCGCGACGTAACACACGCTCGATGTCGACCATGGCCATATCGACTCCGACGTTTTCTTTGACTTCAGCGGACAGCGATCCGAGCCGATCCGAGCCAAAGACACGAAATCGAGCCGTTGTCAGCGGAATGTATATCGCGTCGTCGACACTCGGACCATAGCCGCTCGATCCGACCTCGGCGAACACACCGACGACTTTAAAGATGATACGGCCTATCGAAATATCTCGGCCCAGAAGACTGGTGGGCAGAAAATCAAGACTGGTAGGGATGCTGTAGCCAAGCACGGCCACGCGCCTGCGCGCGGCGAGATCGGATTGCTTGATCATGCGCCCATGGGTCAGTTCGCGTTTGTTGACCTCCATGTAGTTAGGCGTTGTCCCGGTGACTGTGCCGTAGATGTTCTTGTTGCCGAATTTGACCTGGCGACCACTCCGTAATTCAGGAACCACGGCTGAGAGGAACTGGCTGTCTCGGCGCAGGGCGTCGTAATCGTCGATCGTCAACGAAACACGGTTTGACGAGGCAACGCCACCGCGTCCAAAGGACTGTCCTGGGTAAATTGAAAGAACGTTAGCGCCAAGCGTGCTCATTTGTTCCTGCACGGCGGCTTGCGTGCCTGAACCGAAGGCTGCGCCGATGATCACGCAACCGACCCCGATCACAATCATCAAAATCGTTAACGCCGACCGAAGTGCATTGCCACGGATTGCATTTAGGGCAATACGAATTGATTCAAGAAGGGACATGGCGTTTAGCTTCGCCGGCCACGACCCAGCCCCGGAATCGGGCTCATTCGGCTAGCCCGGTTCTGCCAGGTCTCGTTCGATTGCACCAAGGATTGGCTAGGAAGAATGAGGACCTTTTCGCCTTGATTAAGACCTGCGACAACTTCCGAGTAATCCATGTCGGTGATGCCTGTGCGAACGTGCACAGGGACGGCCTCATCATTGCGGATAACAAAGACGATGTAGTCACCACCGAATTGTTGATCGACAGAACTTGCGGCTCGCATAGGACGTGGTTGTGCGGCGGGTCCGCGGCCGACGTTGCTCGGGCGTCCTGCTGACGCGCTTGGGCGACCCCCTGGTCGTCCCATACCCCCACCAGCCCCGGCGATTTTCTGCATAAGCTCGCGGTTTTTGCGCATAAAGGCGATATCTTCTTCGTCGGGTCTTTTACCGCTTCGCATTTTCGTCATGATTGCCTTGAGGCGTTCTTCGTCGGAGAGAACGCCTTCTACGGTATCTGTACCGTTTTTGCCTACCAAAGCCGTCGAACCGCCGCTTCCAGCGGCGTCCGGTTTCCCGGGTTTCGGTGACGCCGCGAGCATCTTGTCGACGTCCTCGATCGTATAACCAAGCACGCTGGCACCCGAATAGACATCGCCCTGAGTTCTCAGCGCTGCGTTAGGAATGGCGAGCACTTGATTCCGATCCGCGACCATGACCTCCACATCGGCGTTCATCCCGGGGCGCAGAAGTCCCTCGCGATTCTGGAGGTCGATCAACACCGGGAACATGGTGACGTTCTGAACCGTGGTGGCTTGCGGTTCGACTTTAATGACTTCGCCTTGAAATGGACGGTTCGCGTATGCGGCGACATTAACGGTCGCAGAAACTCCCGGTTTCATTTTGCCGATGTCGATTTCGTTCACCAGCATGCGCACTTGAACACGAGAGAGATCTGCCATTTTCAGGAGTAGTGTGCCGCCGCTACTGTTACCCATGGGTGAAGATATAACCGTACCTTGTTCGACAGCACGTTCGATGATGGTTCCGGTGATGGGTGCATTAACGTCGCAGTCACCAAGCTGAATGATGGCGTTTTCGAGGGCAATTTCGCGCTGTACCACTTCGGATTTCGCCGTGGCGAAATCCAATGTCGATTTCTCCCAGTCAGCCTTCGATACGGATTTATTTGCGTAAAGAGAATTGATTCGCTCCAGTTGTGAACTGGAGTTTGCGAGTTTCGCTTCAGCGACAACGAGGCTTGCTTCGGCCTGTTTAAGAGTATTCTTTAAAACGCGCTGATCGATTTGTGCAAGTAGTGTTCCGCTCTCGACCACGTCGCCCGTATCCACGGCTAGTTCAAGAATCTCGCCGGAGGCTTTGGACTTAACTTCTACCGTCGTGACCGGCTCGACTTCACCGGCCGCTTCCACGGCCACGCGAATATTTCGCGGTTCCACGGCGACTTGCTGGTAGTCGTTGTAGGGAAGATCGGGACCCTCTTGCAATCCTGTCTCTTCATCGGATGTGTAGGACGCGAGATAATCGCAACCGGCGAATAAGCCGAGCGCGGTGAACATAAGAATTCGATTTGGCACTAGGCGTTCTCCACTAGGTAATCTTCAGTCACTTTGCCGTCCCGAAGATGAATATGGCGTTTTGCACGCACCGCAATTTCGGGCTCGTGGGTGACGAGAATAATGGTCTGTCCTGCAGCATAGAGTTCTTCAAATAACGCCATGATGTCCTCGCCGGTACGCGTATCGAGATTACCTGTTGGTTCATCGGCCAGCAGGATCGCTGGATCGTTCACGAGTGCTCGGGCTACAGCTACCCGTTGACGTTGTCCTCCAGACAATTCGCTTGGTTTATGGAACGTGCGGTCACCGAGCCCAACCCGTTCCAGGGCTTGCAATGCTCGATTGCGTCGTTCGCGCCGCCCGACACCGTTATACAACAACGGTGTTTCGACGTTCTGCAAAGCGTTCGATTTAGACAAAAGGTTGAAGGTTTGAAAAACGAACCCGATCATCCGATTGCGTACCCGGGCAAGCGCGTTGTCCTTGAGTTTGGATACGTTCTCGCCGGCGAGCCAATATTCCCCCTCGGAAGGTCGGTCCAAACAGCCAATGATGTTCATCAGGGTCGATTTGCCGGAACCCGAAGGACCCATAATGGCCACGTACTCGTTGACGTTGATCCGACAATCAACGTCGTTGAGCGCGTGAATGGTTTCGGACCCCATCCGGTAATTCTTGTTAATTGCCTGGAGGTCGATCACCTTTTCGGACGGAGGCGATTTTGGTGGTGCGCTGGGATTCGGCGTCGACATAAGCGTCTTATAACTAAAACGAGTTAGCTTGTACGAACCGCATAGTTTAATCGGTCTTACCTAAAACCTCTTCTTTTCGTTTTAGGTCCGCTAGTTATTGGTTACAAAGCCCTCAAATATTGGGCCACAGTACCGATTGGTGCCTGTTCCACGGTGTCCCACCCGCGGTTTATTGGGGTCCGCTATTTTTTGACGGATCTCTCTGTCGGCGTTAGTTTGTTGGCCCAACATCGGCAGCGAGGTTGGATGCTTCGACACCAAGTGGGACGAACAACGTTCAAGTCATGGGTCGGGACGAACATTCCGTACCAAACCCAAACGATGCGGTTACCTAAAGCGGCGGCGTTATAGTGGACGCCCGTATTGGTTTTGAGCAGGGTCGGGATGCATTGAGCGTCCCTTCTAGTGTTGTTGTGGTGGGATCGTGAGCCATACGACGGACGACGTCCTCAAGGTCGCCTTTCAGCAAGCGTATAGGGCATTTCTGGACAAGCCGTTCACTATCTTTGCCAATACAGCGCTTTTTCTCGTTGCCGTCGTGGTTTGCGGGGTTACCGTGGTTGGGTTGGTTGCAGTGCCTGGCATTGTTGGCGGTTACGTTGAATCGATGTTGCGGGCGATACGAGGGCAAGATCAGGCCATTGGACGCTTTCTTAAGGTGGAGTTCATCAATGGCCGTTGGCGGCAACTGCTCGGCATATGGGTCATGCAGTCAATTGGGACCGTCTTCGGCTTCATGTTACTCGTCCTTCCAGGGCTCTATCTGAGCATTGTTTGGACGTTTGTTTGGATCTACGCGGTTGACAAAAAAACCAAGGTAATTGAGTCGTTTACGTTGTCGCGAAAGCTCGTACATGCCGATACCAATTTTTCAGTCGTGACCTTGGTGATGATTTTTAGCTTGATCGTGTCCATCGCGGTCGCAAAATTTCGGCCTCTCGCGTTTCTTTGGGCGTTCCTGGCGACGCCCTATTTCACGTTGCTGATCTGTTCGCTTTACGAGCAGTTCTTGGCATCACCAACGCGTCTTATCAGCAAATCGTCGAGGTGAGTTCCTTGTCGATTCGGCCGTCTAGGTAATGAATCTTTTGGGATCGTTGGCTGTTGACGGCCAGCAAAACGCTGTTGCCTCAGCGGGCTGTTGAATGCAATCGTTATTCGACGAGTCCATTGAGACTGTGCCGAGCAAGAAAGCGCCAGATAATGTCGACGCCACTAATATCCCAACCCCGACTGGGCTCGGGCCACGTGTGGCCCATCTCGTTCATCCGGTAAAGTTGGACATCGACGCGATTGATGCAGTTGTTGTAAGCGATAAGGTCGGCGACGGTGCCATCTTCATTGGTGTCGGGTAACGCCGTAACTGACGGCGTGGTATCGCAGCCGTTGTAAGTGCTCCAGTAGTCCATGACATCGTCCATAGATTTCGTCCAGTTGGCGCCCGCGTAAGGGACGACGGCGTCTTCGGTGCCGTGAATCTGGAGAATGGATGTCGCATGGGTCGGAGCGCATGCGTTGAAGTTCTCTGGCGACATAGACCCGGTCACGGACGCGATTGCCGCAAAGTCGTCACTTAAGAGACAAGCCAGCTGATGGCTCATGTAGCCGCCGTTTGACATGCCGGTCGAGTAGACGCGTGACAAATCAATAAGGTAGTCGGTGGCAATCTTGTCGATCAGAGCCGCCGTGAAACCGACATCGTCGGCGGTACTTGCGTTGGTCCAACTCCCGACGTTCCAATGCGAGGTATCTTCCAGGAGCGTGCCCTGCGGAACCACAAGAATGAATTGCTCTTCTTCTGCTAGAACACGAAAGTCGCCGTAGTTCATTTGTCCTATCGCGCTGCTGCCGTAGCCGTGAAAATTAAAGAGCAGCGGTACCGATTCGTTACCCACGTAGGACTCTGGGATATAGAGGAGGTACTCCCGCACGATCCCGTCGTGGTTAAACGTACAGTCGAGTTGCGCCCCCGAACCCAAACATTCATCGGGTGTTTCGGTATTTGAAGTATCTGTGGGTGTGGCGACGCTGATTTCCGATGTCTGACTCGAGTTGCCGCCGGAACCACCGCCGCAAGCGCCGAATAGGGTTAGCAGCGCGAGATGCAACGAAATGATTGCGGTACGGCGCATCGTGTTATCAATTCCGGGATGCATTCGGCCCTATTTTGGCGCGATTCAGCCCGTTTGTTCCAATTTCTTTGATTTCTGTCGAAGCCAGCGAAGGGCCAACGTTTTGACGGCCCCCACTGGAGGGCGTAACGTAACCTAAACGTTACTTAAGGGCGTCAATTCGTGATATCAGCAGATGCTTTAGCTGTTGTCCGCCACGTGACCGCGCTTTTCTTCGGCGTGCTATACGTCGTTTTGGGTGTGTCAATGATGGTTGGGGCGGCCGAAATGCTCCCACCCGGGTTTTGGATCATCGGTATGTTACTCGGACCCGCGTTTATTGCGTTGAGTCTGATCGCTTTTTGGCTAGGGGGCAGGCGTAACTGGCGGATTCTGAACGACGAGCTGTTCGTTGATGAAGCCCGCCGGACCGCGGCATTCGGGTTCTATTTGATCGTGTTGGTCCTGGTACCGCTTTATTTTGTGGTTTTGGCGGTTAACGACGGCGCAGTGAACCCCACGTTTGCGGCGACTATCCCATTATTTGGCGTGGGTATTCCGTTGCTGTACTTCTGCGTCCTCGATTTTCTTGGACGTCGCTGATGGCTGGAGTCCATAAGGACTTGGTGAATCGCTTGCGCGAACAACGAAGGGCGAGTGGGTTGACGCAAGCGCAGCTGGCGGCCGCAGTCTTGGTCTCCCGTAAAACCATCAACACGATTGAGAATGGGGTGTTTGTACCGTCGACCACATTAGCGCTCAAGTTGGCAGCGGAATTAGGGTGCGGTGTGGAAGAGCTGTTTCAATTGCCTGGCGCGGTTTTCGAAAAAAACTAGCCGTAAACGACCGTCAAACATCGCCCCAGAGGTCACGATGGTGTTGATCGAGTTCGGTACCCGCGATTCGAGATTCGGCATCGAGCACTAGACTCTGGCGGGACGACTTCTCGTAACGTGACCATTGGGGCAGATCCCCACTGTTAGGGTTGCCTGTTTTGGCAAACGCCAAAACCGTGTTTGACCAGTCGTGAGCTAATTGTTTGACAATGGGGTCGCGACGGTCATGGAAACCGATGCCTTGCATCTCTTCCGCGGCGTAGGAGTTGAACGTGAAGGCGATTTCGGAGGCATGGGTCGCGCCGAGTGCGCCACCAGCCAATTTGGATCGCAGGTCAAAGCGATAGAGCCAGCCACCTGGTCCGGCCGCGCTCGCAGCTTCCGCGTTATTGATGGACGCTCGTCGAAACATGTCAACCCAGATCGTTTCGTAGATTTCCTTGGCCGTCGCGTCGGGATATTCGGATCTTAAAGCGTTGATGTACGCGGTTGGATCCGCGCCGTCGAGCGTCGATCGCGCCAGGTTGTGGCCCATGGACGCTATGACTTTGTCATAGTCGGTGTCCTGCGACATCATGGTAAAAAGCGTTCCTTCGTCGTGATTGGAACCGGCGATGTAGGGCACGCCGCTGGTGCCGCGTTCAGCCATCGCCACGGGGGTGGCGCGGGTCACGACGGTTCCGTCGATCACTGAGCCACCGGCCAAACCCGTTGCCATCTGTACCGCGAGAATTTCTTCACCCGTCATGCCGGCAAGAACGTTGACCAAGTCATTGGCATCAATGCTCAAGTGGGCGGCTAATTCGTTGGTTCGATCAAGCGGTGGCATTGACGGCGTTCCGCCGCTATGGGCGATGGCGCGGTGGTATAGGTTGTCCGCTTCCGGTGCTGCTAGGATGCAGTTGACGGCGGCCCCCCCTGCGGATTCGCCGAAGATCGTCACGTTATTGGCGTCCCCACCGTAATCCGCGATGTTGTCGCGTACCCACTCAAGAGCAAGGATTTGATCGCGAATACCATTCGACGCAGAGCCAGCGAAGCTTGGATCGAGCGCAGACAGGTCGAAGAAACCGAGCATTCCAAGCCGGTAGTTGACGGTGACAACCACAACGTCGCCTTGATTTGCTAGCACCGAGCCGTCGTATCCGTTGCCCGATCCCATGATGAATGCGCCACCATGAATCCACACGAGCACCGGACGGGTCGCTTCCCGCGTGCTAGAACCCGCCGGGGTATAAACGGTCAAGAATAGGCAATCTTCGCTGAGTTCGCCCTGTTCTGGAACGTCGAACTGTTGTGGAGGTGCCTGCAACGATCGATTACCCCAGCCCGTTGCGTCGAAGGTCCCCTGCCACGCTTCCGCCGCGATAGGCGAACGAAAGCGACGTGTCCCGGTGGGCGGTTCGGCAAATCGAATACCACGAAATACATCGACGTCGTTATTGCTAATACCCTGAATTGCACCAAGACGTGTATTGATTGTTGTCATGTTGTTGTCCACCCGATCGAACCGACATGCTACGCACACGATTGATGGGGCGCTAGCGATGCGCTAATTGGCGGCAGCTTTGCGTAAGTTTTCGGGTGTGAAGGGCGTGTTTCTGGCCCGAATACTGGTTGCCGCATAGATTGCGTTGGCGAGTGCGCCGGATGTTGGACCCTGTGTTGCCTCACCTGCGCCGAGGGACTCGAGTTCCGGACGGTCGATGATGTCTGTTTCGATAACGGGAACTTCGCTGAACCTAAGGATGGGATACGTTTCCCAATCGCGACTGGTGATGCCTTGGGCATCGAAGGCTACGGCTTCTTTGAGGCACCAACTCAGCGCCTGTACAGCCCCGCCCTCAAGCTGGTTTGATAGACCGTCTCGATCCACAACGCGACCTGCGTCCGCGGCGATCCAAAGGTGAGTTACCTG
>JAKUTI010000061.1 GCA_022448765.1 Pseudomonadales bacterium | reverse complement strand
CCTAGTTCGTGGCCGGTGTTTGCGGTAAACAGAATATCCCGACGGGGCGGGTTGTTCTCAAAGTGTCGAACGCAGGCTAGCCAAGCGACGATGCCGCCGGAACGCTCTGCCGTGCAGGTCCACCATGCGCTTTTGGGCGTCATAATTACTAGAGGAGGAAGGTTCGGATCGGCTCCGGGAATGGTCGTTTGAACGTTGGATGCTTCACTCGATTGGCGCTCGACCTTGAACGCTATACGACCGCTGCACCCGCTTGTAGCGGCGTCAACAATTTGATCTTTGTGACCCCCGTCAACCTGCAGAACGGGCGGTCCGTAAGGTTTGGAAAAGTGATCGGCGTTCAAAAGGGATAGTCCCTCGGTTCCGCCTTCGGAAATCGCGACGATGCCTTGGTGTAGGTTTCTCACTCGAGCGTCGAGCAGTGCTTTTGTTCCAGGGTGTTGGGCATTCGGACTGAAGGTGGTTAAGCCTATGCCTCGGCCTATATCCAGCGGATGAAGAGGAGCTTCGACCAGGGGAGAAATCAGACAATCGAATAAGGGGATGCCATGAATGTCGAGTCCGTCGATCGTCAAGAAGCATTTCTGCGGGACGAGTCGATCAAAGGAAAACGTGTCAATATGCGGGGTGGCTCCTGCGGCCGCGATCATATCGGCGAGCCAAGCCGAGGTCGCCGCATCTCCCGAACTACCGGTTCGGTGGTCCAATATCTCATCCCAGGCGGTCACGTCCGCTCGAATCGTTTCTTGCATCGGTCAGCCAATTTTTTGCAACGATCCTAAGATTACCTGAGCGGGGGTGAAGAGACTTGCGGGAGGTTCTCTTGTATTTCCGCGCCCGGGGTAATCGACAGGCATAATATTTGGACCTCGTCGGAAATTGAGTTCGCGGGTTCGTTAACTGTCAATAATGAGGCAGCAAAGGGAGCGGTACATTACGTGAACGCGAGTGGTATAGAGGGTCCGGGCGAACGAAATTGGATCGCGTTGGCCAACAAAGTGCTAGCCGCAGGTCTCCACCCCGATGTATATGGCGCGCTGTTCGAGAGAGATGACCTCATGGGCGCCGCTCGCACGGCGACAGGGTTTCGAGATTTCGGCCCCACTGATTTTATTGAACCCCTTGATCTCTTGTTGGACGGGTATGAACAAACGTCCGCGTTGAATCCGATCGGAAAGCTCGCAGGCAGATGGTACCTGATGCGTCTTTTATGCAATCGGTTGCGTTTCGAAGCAACATGGCAAAACGATCGGCGTGTTGATTCACGTGCCGTTCAACGGCCGATTTTCATTCTCGGTTTGCCGAGGACGGGTTCAACGTTATTGCACGAAGTTTTGTCGCTACATTCGGCCTTGCGTGCACCCAGCTACTGGGAATCAACGTTTACGCCCGGTCGCGATCCCATGGACTTGTGTCGAATCCTAGCTGCGTCGGGACAGATAACCTTGGTCAATCGTATGGCACCCGACTTGAAGCGGATCCATCGTCTTGGCGCGCGACTGCCTCATGAATGCGTGACCATTCAAGCGCACACCATGCGCAGCATTCAGTTTCATGCCGCACATCGCGTATGCGCATACAACGAATGGCTACAGACGTGCGATTGGGAACCCGCTTATCGATGGCACGTCCGCTATTTGAAGGTCCTCCAATGGGGCGAGAGCGAAGCACGTTGGTTACTGAAGGCGCCGGGGCATATGCTCGGACTGAACGCGTTGAATCGCGTATATCCCGATGCAACATTTATTCAGCTGCACCGGGACCCTGCCGAAGTGATTCCTTCCATGGCAAGCCTCTCAGTGGCACTCAGGGCAGCGTTCACGAATTCTATCGATGAATCGGAAATAGGTCGTGATACGACAGATCAATGGAGTCGCGGTCTGACCAATACCCTACGCCTACGCAAGCAATACGCGGACCTAGATTCCCGCTTTATCGACATTCATTACAGAGAACTGGCGAGCCGACCGATGGAAGTTGTTGGCCGGATTCTAGACTTCACGGGCTTGTCGGCGACGACAACTTTCCAGCGAATGGTGGAGGATTACCTGACTCGAAACAAAAAAGGGCGGTACGGGCGCCACGAATACAGCTTAAGTCGCTTTGCGCTTGAACGCAGTGACCTAGAGACTAGCTTTGCCGATTACCGAGCCCAGCACCTTCGAATATAAACGTTAACGTTGTGGCTCAGGTTCAGCAAAATCCTCAAATAGAGATTGGCCTACGCTCTCGTCTAAGCTTGTCTCACATAACATCGCGTCGTGATCTATCCCTAGCCGAACCGATTGTTGGCTACGCATTGCATCTATTTCTTCGGGTGTAAATTCGAACCGCAAAAAGTGTACAGCCGCCGTTTTGCTGGCGTTCGTGCGATCGAGGTCCTCGTTGGCGATTGCGAAATGGGGAGGGAATCCTTGAACGTCCACCCACACTCTGTGCTCGATGCCTTGCAATCGAGATAGTGATTTCGCGCGTAACTCCGGGTCGGGATATTCGAACAACAACGTTGCTTTCCAATTAGACCCGTCCGGAATGAGCGGGTTGTATGCGGCGATTTCTTCTTCAATAGCAGAGGGTTCAAAAATCCGCTCGACTCGCAGCATTTCTTGGACTTGATATTTCATCGTCAAGAAGTCTTCGAAAAGAAGGGTCGCGTGAGTGGACAACGCAACGCGCCTAGCTTGCTTGTGGATGATGACTCGCCGCCTGAACGATTCGCGTTCTACCGCATACTCTTCAAGGCTCCATAGTAGTTTCCGCGAGAGCTTTTCCATCAGCCCAAACCATAAGCGCGCGACAGCATTGTGATCGGATGCTCTGATTGGGAACCATCATTTTTACCATGCTGTATGAGGCGTCCTGCCATCGGGCAATCGGATCCGTAGGTACTGGCGTTGGCTTCCGTGACTTGTCGAATCACAGGACGCGCGATTTTTAAGGCGGCCTTGTGCGTTTCCTTTTTTACCGCGTAGGTACCGTCGTGCCCCGAACAGCGTTCAATAATGGACACCTCGGTGTCGGGTACGAGAGACAAAAACTCCCGCGTCTTTTGCCCGATGTTTTGGACCCGTTGGTGGCAGGCAGCATGGTAGGCAACCACCCCCAGCGGTTCGACAAAATCGGTTTTCACCAAGCCATCTTTGTAACGTGCAAATAAGAACTCGAAGGGGTCAAAAAAGGCTGTTTTGACAGTCCTGACGTCGCTGTCTTCGGGAAACATAAAGGGTATCTCTTGTCGATACATCAACGTGCACGATGGAACGATGGACATGAGATCGTAGCCGTCATCGATTGCTTGCATAAAAACCGGTAAATTTTTGTCCTTTTGCGCAGAAACCGCGGAGAGGTCCCCGAGTTCGAATTTCGCCATTCCGCAACACGCGCTGTCCTTGAGTATTCTCACGGCTACACCGTTATGGACTAGCACACGAATGAGAGCTTGAACGACCTCAGGTTCGCTGTGATTTCCGTAACAGGTCACGTATATCGCGACTTTGCCTTTGGTATTGGAACCCGGACGTATTTCGAGATCGGCGCCGATTTCCTCCTCTACTCGGCGATTGAGAGTTTTACTTTTAAACTGGGGAAGAGGAGCTTCCGCGTGTATACCGGCAACGCGTTCGCCGAGTTCACGCAAGGGCTTGTTGTGTTGAATTAAGTCTATAAAACGTGAAGCTACGGGGTGCGAGGCGATTTGGAACAAGGAACCGGTGCTGGAAATCAATCGGTCGCGCCATGAGGCACCTTCTACCGCGAACTTTCGGGCTTTCGCTCGCAGCATCAGGTGAGGAAAGTCCACGGCCCATTCATGGGGCGGAACATAAGGGCATTTGGTTTCGGCGCAGAGGTCACACAGATAGCACTGGTCGACCACTTTGCTGTAATCCGATGGATCAACCCCGTCGATTTCCAACGTGCTTGATTCGTCGACCAAATCAAACAGGGTCGGAAATGCGTTGCAAAGACTTACGCAACGTCTGCACCCATGGCAAATTCCGAACACCCGTTCGAGTTCTGCATCGACTTTCGTGGGGTCGACGTAGTCATCACTTTGCCAATCGATTGGCTGGCGTTTGGGTGCTTCGAGGTTTCCTTCTCGAACCGGCATAGTCTTTTCCATCACGAAAAAAGGGGCCGATCGGCCCCTTTTTCAATATTGGGGGACAGTTATTCCATCGCGTCTAACGCTTTTTGAAAGCGATTAGCATGCGACCGTTCGGCTTTCGCCAAAGTTTCGAACCAGTCCGCGATTTCTTCGAATCCCTCGTCACGCGCGGTTGCCGCCATACCAGGGTACATATCCGTGTACTCGTGGGTTTCTCCGGCCACTGCGGCTTTCAGATTGTCGCTGGTGGTACCAATGGGTAAACCGGTTGCAGGATCGCCGACCGCTTCCATGTATTCGAGGTGGCCGTGTGCGTGCCCGGTCTCTCCTTCGGCCGTGGATCGGAAGACTGCGGCGACATCATTTTCGCCCTCGACGTCGGCCTTGGCCGCAAAGTACAAATAACGACGATTCGCTTGTGATTCCCCGGCGAAAGCATCCTTCAGATTTTGCAGCGTATTGCTGTCATTAAGGTCCATGTTTCTTTCCCTTCATTTAACGATCGTCTGACACAGACCAGTATACGGCTTGTCGAAACGATTTCTATTGATAACCACGCACTTGTTGCGGGCTTCATCTTATCAACGCCATTTCGTTAATACATTACTCCGAACTTTCGTTTCGGAGCGAGAATTATGGTGAACCGCGCCAAATTCGGTTGGTAGACTCCGACGAAACGACTGGACTGCACCTTGGAACTCTGGGTACCGATAACGATTGCGGCCGCATTGTTGCAAAACCTGCGCACCGCGCTGCAACAGCAGTTGACATCGGTATTGGACGCGACCGAGGCGAGCTATATTCGTTTTTGTTACGCCGTACCGTTTGCCTGGATGTATTTTGCAGTACTGGCTTGGTTGGGATTTCGCCTGCCAGGGCTTTCGTGGAGTTTTGCTGGCCAGGTATTAATCGCCGCGCTCTGCCAGATCCTCGGAACCGTGTCGTTGATTCGGTCGTTTCAGACACGAAACTTCGCGGTAGGTACCGCCTACTCTAAAACAGAGACGGTACAAGCGGCGTTATTTGCTGCGGTCATATTGGGCGAGGGTATGAGTTCGATGGCGTTGACTGGCATTTTCGTCAGTTTGTTGGGCGTTATCCTGTTATCGACTCCAGACGGTTGGCGCACATTGTTGCAATTAGGGCCGGGACCGGCACTTTGGTATGGGGTTGGTGCGGGCGCCGGTTTTGGTGTTTCCGCAGTGTTGTATCGCGGAGCTTCGTTAGCGCTGCCTGGCGGCGATTTCTTGGTTCGGGCTTCCATCACCCTGGTTGCTGCGACAACGATCCAAACCGTGGGCATGGGTGTGTATTTATTGTTGCGGAATCGGAATAGCTTGATGCGCGTTGGCCAAGTATGGAAACGCGGCGTTTGGGTTGGGTTAGCCGGAATGCTGGCGTCCGCCGCATGGTTTACTGCGATGACGCTGGAACGGGCAGCCTACGTGCGTGCCCTCGGCCAGATTGAATTACTTTTCGCTTTTTTCGTTACTTTGGTGATATTTCGTGAAAAAGTACGTATGAGTGAAATGCTGGGTGCAGCCACCGTCGTTTTTGGACTGGTGCTGCTGCTCATCTAACAGGATTCATATGGCGGAAGTCGAAATCGTGATGCGTGGGCGTTGGGTCGAGTTGGTCCTTAACCGTCCAGACCGGCGTAATGCGATCAACGGACCGTTGGGACTTGGGTTGTCCGATGCTCTTGGAAAGATAGAGTCGGATCCCGAGATTCAAATTGTGTTGTTACGCGGCGCTGATGGCGCTTTCTGTTCGGGTCTCGATCTGAAGGAGTTCAACGCGGATCCTCCCCCTGAGTGGTTGGGTCGGTTCGGGGATATTTGGCGCACGACGCACAAAGCGCTATTTCAGTTGAAAAAACCGTTGGTGGTAGCGCTCGAAAGGTTCGCCATCAACGGTGGAGCGGCGCTTGCACTGGCTGGGGACTTGATGCTCGTCGGACGTGAATCGTTTCTCCAAGTGGGTGAAGTTAGGCAAGGGAGTGCCGCACCTTACAACATGGCGTGGCTGCGTCTTCGGCACTCCGCGGCCACGGCAGCAAGACTCACTTTAACAGGTCGCCGCTTTTATGGTGCTGAACTAGTCCGTATGGGTATTGCTCATGCGGCCCCAAAGGAGGGAAGCGTTGTCGCCGAGGCAACAGCGCTCGTGGAAGAGTTGGTCGAGTATCCGGATCATGCACTCGAGCGAATTAAAGCGACTATAGGCGCGTACCACGACGAGAGTGCAGACGATTGGTTTGACCGTGCGACGCGAGCGACCACGAGAGCTCAATCACCACCGCGGGCGGTTACGTAGACGCGGTAAGAGATTGTGTTGTGGATCACGGGGTTCGTCGAAAACCCGAGCGCAATTCTTCGGAAAACTCCGCGTTAATCCGCGCCCATTCGATTCGAAGCCAAGGTGTGAAATTGTTTGGCGTCTCTTCAACGCGTCGATTGAGTTCCGACGACGGGACCCACTCCCATGACTGAATTTCGGTTGTATTGACGATGGGTTCAGAAACAGCCTGTCCCGCATAGACGGAGCAGAGTTCGTGTTCGGTTCCTAACTCGGCGTCGGAAGCCCGATATTCGAACTTAAAAAGAAAAGTTAACTCCGTCTCCAATCCGAGTTCTTCCGTGACCCGCCTGCGGGCCGCAACATCGGTTTTTTCGCCAACGCGTGGGTGCGAACAACAACTATTCGACCACGCTCCGCCCCAAAGTCGTTTATGCGCGTGGCGTTGTTGGATGAGCAATTCGCCGTCCCGATTAAAGATAAAGACTGAGATTGCCCGATGAAGTTTGCCGGAACCGTCGTGACAAGCTTGCTTGTCCAGCTCCCCAATTTCTTTGTCGGAAGAGTCAACCAGTATCAGCAAATCATGATCGTCGGAAATGACGTCGCTGTTCATTGCTGGATCTTCCATCGTTTAATTGTATGCGTTAGCTGAACGTGCAGCCATGAAACGCCGTCATTAGGGCGCTAGACTTCAGCGCTAAATAGGGGCGGACAGTGGAACCGATAGAAAAGCAGTTATCGATTCGAGGAATCAACGTCACGTATTACGAGTGGGGCGATCGGGGGGGAGACGACGTCCTGTTCATTCACGCGACCGGTTTTCACGCACGATGCTGGGATGCAACCATACGAGAACTCGGGGGCGGCTATCACTGTTTGGCCTTAGATATGCGAGGCCATGGTCGTTCGGATAATGTCGGTCCATACGAATGGAGTACTTTCGGTGCTGACGTGGTTGCCTTTACGGAGGCAATAGAGCTAACCGGCGGTATCGGTGTCGGTCATTCAATGGGTGGCCACAGTCTGACGCAGGCGGCTGCTGAGCGGCCAGATAGGTTTCAAGCGCTGTTGTTGGTCGACCCGGTCATCATGCCCCCCGACGCTTACGCGAACTGGGAGCGAGACCGGCCGTTTGCTGATGCATCGGAGCACCCCGTGGCGCGCCGCCGAAACGAGTGGTCGTCGGTGGACGAGATGTTCAACCGGTTCCGATCTCGGCATCCTTTCAGTTTGTGGCGCGAAGATGTTCTCCACGATTATTGTGAATATGGAATTGTCCCGACCCTCAACGGATTCGAACTGGGCTGTCCGCCGGTTGTTGAGGCCTCGATCTATATGGGAAGCGCGGGTTACTCAATTGATGACGCGATTAAGGCGGTGAAGCATCCGGTTTCCGTCATGCGTGCTTTCCGCGATGAAAGTGACCGTACTGAAATGGATTTTTCACGATCGCCCACGTGGCCTGAACTCGCCGGTGCGTTTGAACATGGCCTTGACATTCACCTGCCCGATCTCACGCACTTCATCCCGATGCAACGTCCAGATCTGGTTGCGAAGGAAGTTCAACGGCTCGCTAATACCGTCAAGTAGCGAAGCGGGCCCTTGGTTCGAGAAACAGTCGAGCAATCTTGTTGCACGGTGAGGACCTTATCCAGCCGCCACAACCAAGAGCGAGGGAGTTTGTCTTATA
Source organism: Pseudomonadales bacterium (assembly GCA_022448765.1). Classification (GTDB taxonomy): domain Bacteria; phylum Pseudomonadota; class Gammaproteobacteria; order Pseudomonadales; family Azotimanducaceae; genus UBA11889. The sequence goes on along the minus strand of JAKUTI010000061.1, from coordinate 4,339 downwards.
TGGGTGATCTACCGATCCGGGATACTGGACGAAGGCGAACGGAAGGCCCATAAACCTGTGGCATACAACCCGAGGACAAAGATTGCGATGGAGATGGGAATGCCAGGCAACAAGGCAGTCATGGGATTCGTGTACTCCACCAGCGTCCCAAGCATGAGAGACGATAGAGGTGCGCTAGCCATGAAGCTAAAGAGAAAAATAGAAAGGATCTTTGCACGATGAGCTTCGGGCGCTAACTCTTGTACAACGGTTCGTACCAGCGTGGTGGTAATGCCCATGTTGACACCCCACAAAAAGATGATGACGAAGAACAACCAAACAGGCGGCTGTAACCACAACGCTGCGAGAATGACGACCCGCGTTAGCTGAAGACAGATAAACGTGCGGCCAGGATGCAACAACGGCATGACGAGCAGCAGGAAAGCAGTAGAGCCTATGCTCCCTGCCATAAACCAAATCATTGTATCCGCAAAGAAGTCGGCACCTCCTTCGTAGACCTGCGTGACGATGTACGGTACGCCAATGGTGTAAGCCCCCGCATTAAATAGCGACGAAAGGAAATTCAGCCCAATGACGTTGCGAATTAATGGAAAGCCCCAAAAGACAGCGAAACTTTGAGATAAATGGCTGATGACACCGCGGCTTCTAGCATTAAGTTCTTCGGCACGCAGCGCCGGCGGTAATGCGGGAAGTCTGCTGAAGGCAACGGCGGAGGCCGCGATCACGACGGCCTGAATGACGAGGATTTGTCGAATTCCGATCGTTTCCAAACCACCTCCGATCCACACGCCCACGAGGCCGGCCAGCGTGGTTATTACGGTCGTGACGGTCACAGTTCGTTGAATGTCGAAACGGGTGACGCGATTGATGATCGCTTGGCGAGCCGGGTCACTGAGAGCTTGTACCAAGGCCATACTCAATCCAAAGAGAAAGGCGACCTGCAATGTGATTGAACCTGCGAAGGGGACGAGGAGAAGAGGTAGGCCGATGGCGAACAGACTTAAGGAAAGGATGAGGTTGCGCGCATCTGTTCGGTCGGCCCAGAGGCCACCGAGTAGCAACACCGCGAGGGGCGCCAATTCCATGAAGAATCGAATCCAGGCATAAGTGCCAGCGGGAGTCTCGAGGATGCCAACGAATATCCACGCAATGAGTAAGCCGTGGAGGCTAATTGCCGTCATCCAGAGGCTTGATCCGGATAGGTACCAGCGAAATGTGGCGGGATGGGGCAAGGGAACGGACATCACGTAGGATGATACCGCGGCGGCTTGTTCTTTAACTTAGGCAGGCTTCGAACGCCGAGGCCCCGATTCGCTAAACCTTGTAGCCGCCATCTACGCTGATCACTTGACCCGTAATTCCGGTTGATTCGTCGGCCGCAAGCAGAGCTGCCATTGGCCCCAATTCTTCTGGCTCGAGTATTCGTTTCTGCAGGTTTTCTGATGCAATTCGTGCGCTTTCTTCGTCAACCGAGGTGTGCCTCATCGATGCCATGGCTTCAAGATCGACGAGTTGTGTGTTTGTCCAGCCGGGGCACAAGCAATTGACGGTAACGCCTTGTTCTGCGACCTCGGCTGCCATTGCCCGAGTGAGTCCGATAAGACCGTGTTTCGCGGCTGTATAAGCCGGATGTCCGCCGGAACGCTTTGCGTAACCCGAGCCGATATTAATGATGCGACCGTGCCCGCGTTCGATCATCCCTGGAAGTACTGCTCGACTTGCTCGATAGGCCGAGAATAAGTTGAGGTCGACGTTTGCTACGAACAATCTCTCATCAATCTGCTCTTTTGAGAGTCCCTCAGTATCGCCAAGGCCGATTCCGCCTCCCGCATTGTTGACGAGCACATCGATTTCGCCGAGGTCTTGTCTGATGGCTTCGAGGCATTCTCCGATCGCGTCGAGGGACATCACGTCGCAAACCACAGCTGCCGCGTTGACGCCCAACGATCGTATTTCACTAGCAACACTGTCGATTTCGTTTTTTGTACGCGCGCTGACCGCAACGTCGGCCTGTTGATGCGCCATCGATCGCGCGATGGCACGGCCGATTCCCCGGCCACCGCCGGTCACCCAGACACGTCGACCTTTCAACCCGAGCATTGCTATGTCGCGATCACAAGCGGATTTCGATCGTTTTACGACGCATTAACGGCATCGAAATACTGTTGAGCCGCGGCGAGGTGATCGTCGACGGTTTGATTACCGGCGTTATGCGTAGCGACGGCCATATGGGTGCAGCCCAGCGCTCGCCAACGGTCAGCATGCTTTTGCCAACGTTCAGGCGTACCTCCGGCAAATTGGGCCTGTGCTTGGATACCGAAGTCGTTCCATGACAGACCAGCCTCTTCGCGCTTTTTCTTGATGGTTGCGATAGCGGTTGCAGACGCTTCGTTCGGTCCTCCGAGCGGAAACCAGCCTTGTCCCATGCGTGCACACCTTGACAGCAATGCGGGGGCGATGCCGCCAAACCAAATGGGAATGGGATGTGCGGGCCTTGGTAGGATGCTGGCTTGTGTCACCGTATGAAAATCCCCATTAAAGGTTACATTGTCGGATTCCCAAAGATCACGGAGTAATTCGATCTGTTCTGCTTGCCGTTTGCCTCTAGCAGCGAAGGGAACATTTAGAGCTTCGTATTCCACTTCGTTCCAGCCCGTACCTATGCCCAATCGGAAGCGGTAATTGGACAAAATTGCGAGTTCCGTTGCTTGTTTGGCGACGAGGGCAGTTTGACGTTGCGGTAGGATCAGGACCGAGGTTGCAAACACGATTTTTTCGGTTATCGCTGCCATGAACGAGAAGACGGTAAAAGGTTCATGGAAGGCAACGTCTTTGTCGTACGGCCCCTTCCATCCGCCGGGTCGATCCGGGTTAGCGCCTAGGACATGGTCATAGATCAGCATATGGTCCGCACCCATAGCTTCGGCACCTTGTGCGTAGGCCTTAATGGCCCCTGGATCGTTACCCATTTCGTGGTGTGGAAAGACGATTCCTAGTTTCATGCTTGAGCCCTTCCGCGTTCGGACCGACGACACTAGACGCGCGCAAGTTGGATTGCAATTTATCCGCAGCTAGAATGCGCGCCGTTATGGTATGCAGAAATCTACGGTGACGTAGCTTTCTGTCTCCCTCAAGGCCCTATCCACCTTAGGGGTGGATGTTAGGGTCATCGGTAAGTTGCCGAACTGCGGCGCGAACCTTGGACATGAGTGCTCAACGTCACGGAGCGGCAAGCATGGCAGAGTCGGCCGAACATTCAGCGTCTTTCCCCTTCGTGAAGATGGAGCACGACATCCTGGCTCTGTGGGAACAAGAAAGGGTGTTCGAAAAGTCATTGGAGTTCACGAAGGACAAGAAGCCTTATATCTTTTATGACGGCCCTCCGTTTGCCACGGGTCTTCCTCATCATGGAAATCTGCTGGCTTCCATCATCAAGGACGTTGTTCCGCGGTACTGGACCATGAGGGGACGGTATGTACTGCGCCGTTTCGGTTGGGATTGCCACGGACTGCCCATCGAACACGAAATAGACAAACAACTCGGCATATCGGCTCAAGAAGCGATAGTGAAACTCGGGGTTGCGGGTTACAACGCTGAGTGTCGGGGCATTGTCGAAAAGTATGTTGATCAGTGGCGCGCCATTATCACGCGCATTGGACGCTGGGTCGACTTCGATAATGACTATAAGACAATGGACGCCTGGTACATGGAATCCGTTTGGTGGGTTGTCAAGCGGCTGTGGGATAAAGGCTTAATTTACCAGGGTCGGAAAGTGATGCCGGTTTCTACCGCGCTTGAGACAGTGCTTGCAAACTTTGAAGCAACGTCCAATTACAAAGACGTGCAAGACCCTGCAATTACGGTTCTATTTCGACTCGCCGGTGACGATGCATATATCGCGGCGTGGACGACGACGCCTTGGACATTACCTTCGAACCTTGCCCTATGTGTGGGTGCAGACATCGATTATGTGCTTGTGACGGATAAGGAGTCAGGTCGACGTATTTACCTCGCCGAAGCACGTCTTCCAGAATATAGCCATGGCCACGAGTTGACCGTTGAAAGCCGCTTAAAAGGTTCTGACCTGGAGGGCAAGAAATACTTACCGTTATTCGACTACTTCGCGGATGAGTCTGCGCGTGGGGCGTTCGTGGTAGTGGCAGATGATTACGTGACCACGGACGAGGGCACAGGGATCGTTCACCAAGCCCCAGCGTTTGGCGAGGACGATTATCGAGTGCTCCGGGTAAACGGCATTGCCGCGTTCGCGTGTCCGGTCACGATGAGCGGGCGGTTCACGGACGAGGTGACCGATTTCGCGGGTACGCTAGTGAAAGAT
>JAKUTI010000060.1 GCA_022448765.1 Pseudomonadales bacterium | reverse complement strand
GAACTAGGTCACACGGGTCTCGAGCGTTATCTTCGGAAAAACAAAGGTTTGGGCGCCTCAGCACACGCGTGGATTCACCTGGGTGCAAATCTTGGCGCGATCGACTCGACCAGTCGATTTCAATTTTCCAACAAAAAGCTTGAAAGGTTGGGCACCAAACACTTGGCGGCGGTCGGCATCCATCCCAGCTCATCTACGCCCATGGGTACGCGCCCCGGCGGCGAGGCTTCCAACATTTACGACGAGGGTGGGCAATACCTATCCCTGATCGGATCGAACCGCTGGTTCCATCATCCCGACGACAGGTGGCCGCACAGCATCGATTTGGATCGAACGACCCGAATCGCAGAAGCCGTCGTTCGGATCGCAAAGGAACTAGCTGCCTGAGTTTTCAACCAGCTAGACAACCGAGCTAGGGTCCGCCGACCTCACGAGCTTTGTCCCGAACAGCGTTGAGCATGTAATCCACAGAAGCTGCCAGTTCCTCATCCGAACAGGAGTTACATAATCCTCTGATGGGCATGGCGGGAGGAATCCCATCAATCACGCTTTGCAGCAATACGTCCCTGCCTTTATCAAGTCGAGGAGCCCAAGCCTCCACATCGCCGAGGGAAGGCGCACCGGCTACGCCTCCTTGGTGACAAGAGAAACAGTATCGAAGATAGGTTTCTTTGCCCATGTCAGTTTCTGCTTGTTCAGTGGATACCCCACAACCGACCAACAGAAACGGCAGCAACAGATACGCCAGCCTCACAAACTCACCTTGAGTTAATCCATACCCAGCGCGGTGGAAAACGCGGGACAATACGCATCCAACAACGTTTTGTCCAAAAAAGTCGAACTAAAACTCGAGAACCGCGTAACACTTTAGGACTCGTCAATACATTGATTATCCAGGTGCTTCGCTAAACGGACCAGACGTCGACCGCGATCTGCACTAGCTGGATATCGAGATGCTCATCGCCGTGCTACGATTCCGAGCCTCGTCGCAAGCCGTTCAACTGCGTGACCCATAGCGACGACGACGTTATGTAAAAAACAGCAGGAAACCGTATGCCAGATTACAAAGTGGCGGACATCCAATTAGCGGAGTTCGGGAACAGAGAAATAGTCCTAGCTGAGAATGAAATGCCGGCGCTGATGGCGCTTCGGCGTCAATACGCTTCTCAAAAGCCACTGGACGGAGCCAGGATCATTGGCTGCATTCACATGACGATACAGACTGCCGTACTGATTCGCACACTCCGCGAACTGGGAGCGGAAGTGCGTTGGTCGTCGTGTAACATCTTTTCGACTCAAGACCATGCGGCCGCAGCGATGGCCCAGGACGGCGTGCCCGTGTACGCATGGAAAGGTGAAACCGAAGACGAATACGATTGGTGCGTTGAACAAACCATCCTTGCCAACGGCGATCCATGGGATGCAAACCTCCTTCTCGATGACGGCGGCGATCTAACCAAAATGATTCACGAAAAATACCCCGCCATGCTTGAGCACATTCATGGAATCAGCGAAGAAACCACCACGGGTGTGCATCGGCTTATCGAGATGCTGGAAAACGCCGAATTAAAGGTTCCTGCAATCAACGTAAACGACTCCGTGACCAAATCAAAAAACGACAACCGATACGGCTGTCGTCACAGTCTCAACGACGCAATAAAACGCGGAACCGACATGCTGATGGCCGGCAAACGAGCGCTCGTCATCGGCTATGGGGACGTCGGGAAAGGTTCATCTGCAAGTCTACGGCAAGAAGGAATGATCGTTCGAATCGTCGAGATCGATCCGATTTGCGCCATGCAAGCATGTATGGACGGCTACGAAGTAGTGTCCCCCTACCTCGATGGTAACAACACCGGGAAGACCGAAGACATCGACACAAGGTTGCTCGGTGAAACCGACGTACTTGTCACGTGCACAGGCAATACCAACGTCTGCGACGCGGCGATGCTTCAAACAATCAAACCCGGCGCTATTGTGTGCAATATTGGTCATTTCGATAACGAAATCGATACCGCTTATATGCGCGAGTCTTGGCGATGGGAAAACGTCAAAGACCAGGTGGATCAAGTTTTTCGGAGTGAAGATCCCAGCGATTACATCATTCTTCTTTCCGAAGGACGCTTGGTAAACCTAGGTAACGCGATGGGACATCCTTCGCGGGTCATGGATGGTTCGTTCGCCAATCAGGTCCTTGCACAAATGTACTTGTTCGAGCAGGGTTGGGCCAACCAGCCCTCCGCTCAGCGAGCCCCGGTCACCGTCGATGTGCTACCAAAAAAACTTGACGAGGAAGTTGCTCAACTCATGGTTGCGGGTTTTGGTGGCGTCGTCACGCAACTGACCCAGGATCAGGCGAACTACATTAGCGTAAGTACGGAAGGTCCGTTTAAACCGGACTCTTACAAGTATTGACCCATTCCAGGTCTAACCGGAGCGTCGCGTGCACTCGGGTTAGTAACGCCCTTCGAGCTTGGCGTGGTCCCACGTCACGTAGCGAACCGGGGTGAACTTAAGTACAACGCGCTTTTGAGCGGTATTACTTATTGCTTCTCGTAGTGTCGTCCTTTGTTCCTCCGACAGAGCCCGTCCGCCGGCATTGATGTTCACTAACGTGTCCTGGATGACGTCGGGGTTATCAATGATTTCGGCCGTCGCATAGATCACAATGCCCTTTAGTTCCGCATATTCCTCGCCGCTCTCAACTAACAGCGTCGCCTTGGGATCTCGGCGCCAGTTGTAAACTTTCTGACTCTTCCCAAATGTCGTGCAATAAAGGCACCCATCTTCGTCTCGGTAAAACCACATCGGCATCGGGTGCGGGTAGCCGTCTCGGCCGTTAGAAACGATGATCAGCGTCTTTTGACTCGTCAAATAATCTACGACCTCTGTTTCCGTTAGCTCGATTAATTCGCGTCGAGAGGGCATGGCTTACCTCATGGATAACGTTTTCGTGGAGGAGCTTCTAACACTCGTCAACCGCCGGTCAACCGAATACTTCCATCCCTTCGACGAAAGAACTCTTTAAGCGAACGAGCAATCAGTTCACTACTCAGAAAATTCAGCGCGGATTGCATCGCTGTGTTGTCCTAATGTGGGAATTCGAGTAGCCGGATTGACGGCTCGATTCGCGTCAGGGTGAGCCGGCATCTCGATTTCACCTGTTTCACTTCCCACGCGAATTCGCCGCAGTTGAGGGTGTTTTGATAGATCATCCAATCCATTTACAGCGCCGTATGCAATGCGCGCTTTACTCAACTGACTTTCTAATTTTTTGCGACTTCGTGTGGCAAATACGTTTTGGACGATGGCATCCACTTGTTCACGACGTTGCATACGAGCCGAGTTGTCAACGTATTTAGCGTCAGAGGCAAGTTCCGGCTTATCGAGCACTTTAGTTGCCAGATCATGCCACTCTCGTTCATTCTGAACAGATATGACCAACGTGGCTCCATCTTTGGTCAAAAATCCACCGTAAGGTGTAATCGAAGGATGCGCTAAACCCACGCGATCCGGGCCCAAGCCACTGTAGTCGTATTGCAACAACGGCACGCTCATCCACTCTGCCATCACATCGAACAGAGACAGTCGGATTGCAGTACCTTGGCCCGTGGAGCCTCGTCCAATAATAGCTTCATTAATCGCAAGCGCAGCCGAGACACCGGTCGCAATGTCACAAACCGAAACGCCCACGCGGCCGTACTCGCCCGGAGGTCCCGAAACAGAGACCAGGCCGGTTTCTGCTTGGATCAATAAATCGTACGCCTTCATCGCAGCGTAAGGTCCGTCTTCGCCATATCCTGATATATCGCAGGTGATTAGTCCGGGATGCTGATCGCGCAAACGCGTTGAACCCAGTCCTACGCGAGCGGCCGCCCCGACCCCTAAATTTTGGATGAACACGTCGGCCCGCGAGACGATCCGTTGAATGAGCGACGCGTCTGACGATTTCTTGATGTCCACAACAACGGACTCTTTGCCTCGATTGGCCCAAGCGAAATATGCGCTTTGGCCGTTTGCAACGGAATCGTATGCCCTCGCAAAATCGCCTTCGGCCCGTTCGAGTTTGATCACCCGCGCCCCCGCATCGGCGAGTCGACAAGTCGCTAGGGGCGCCGCAACCGCCTGCTCCAATGCCACCACCAGAACGCCCTTCAACGGCTTGGAAGTCGATTCATCCACTGTGATTCAGTCCCTGCCCATTGCGTTCGTAAAGGTTTTAACTCACCCCAATTGCAAGTTAACTGAGACGTGATTCGCCCAGGCGATTCTAACGCAGTACTGACCAATACCAGGTGCGTTACGCCACAAAAAACCCCGTATCATCCGGTCACAAACTACGCTAAATATTTGAATCTCATGTGGTTTATAACCTGACGGTATACTTCGTTACGGTGGACCTGGATAATGCCGCGTTTGCGCGGGGAAACTCTGACTCCGCGTTGCAGTGGTAGTAGCGGGAGGAATCGTGACCGATATCGACAAACTGGCCGGGTCTGTGGAGACTCTTCAGGCCGGCTTTGAGACACATCGATATATTTGCAGTAGTCAAATCGCGACCGCTGTGTATCTCGCGTATCAATTACGTAAGCCTGTGCTCATCGAAGGGCCCCCGGGCGTGGGTAAAACGGAGCTGGCCAAAACCACCGCAGAGATGTTCAACCTTCCCCTTATCCGACTTCAATGTTACGAGGGGCTTGACGAATCCAAAGCTATCTACGAATGGAAATACGGCAAACAGCTCCTCTACACACAAGTCCTAAAAGAAACCTTAGACGAAGTACTCCAAGGCGCGAAAGGGTTTAGCGAATCCGTCAACCGACTCCACGAATTCGGTGACATCTTCTTCTCAGAAGAATTTATGGAGCCCAGACCGCTACTCAAAGCGTTGAAAGAGGAGGACGGCTGCGTCTTACTAATTGACGAGGTCGATAAGTCCGACCATGAATTTGAATCATTGCTACTCGAGATTCTGTCTGACTTTCAAGTATCTATACCCGAAATCGGGACAGTAAAGGCGATCGCCGAACCGCCGATGGTTTTCCTAACCAGCAACAACACGCGCGAAATTTCTGATGCGCTTAAGCGTCGCTGCCTCCATCTTTATATACCGTTTCCCGATACGGAACTGGAACAACGCATCATTCACGCTCGAGTTCCTGAAATCCCGCCTGAATTACGTCGTCAGCTGGTCACGTTTATCCAAGAACTTCGTGATCTTGATTTGAAGAAAGTGCCGGCGATTAGCGAAACAATCGATTGGGCTCGCACATTGCTGCTGCTGCACACCGAATCTCTGGACGCAGATCTTGTTCGTGATACGCTCAACGTCATCCTGAAATTCCAGGAAGACATCGATAACGTCGACGCGGAGATCACGACTCTGACAAGCAAAGCGATCAAAACCTAGCCCGGTCGCATCCCGCTGTATGGATCGGACCTTGACTAGCTTCATTGCAGCGCTGCGAAACGCCGATGTCCGCATTTCGCCCGCAGAGACCCTCGACGCAATGAGCGCTGTCGAGCTTTGCGGCTACCGAAACAGAGGGTTCCTCAAAGAGACTCTAGCGCTCGTCCTACCGAAAACCCCCGACGAGAAACACACCTTCGACAATACATTCGAGCAATTTTTCGCGTTCGAAGACGTGAACGGGGAAGACGCTTTTGTCGAACTAGACGGGGAGGCGACCGACGGCGACGGAGGTTCGGGGGACGGTCAAGGAGGTGCGGAAGGCGAGCGGACCGGTGGCGGCAAAGGCGGACGAAAAAAGAACAAATTCAGCGCTTTTGATGACGCCGAAGAAGATGAAGATCTCGGTCCGGGCGAGATGGCGAAACCGCAATCCGCGCTGGGCAAGCTGTTGATGCAGGACGGCCGCGTCGAGTTAACGGTTGGAATGGCATCGGCTGCAAAGGAAGTCAGCCTAGAAGAAATTCAGGTTTTTACCCAAAAGGGTCTCTATACCCGAAAAATCATGGAGGCAATGGGCCTCGCCGATCTCCAACACGAAATCTCAGTCGTACGGCAAAGCCCCAGCATTCCAGATAAGCGCCTTGGGCAGGAACTAAAGAAACGTCGAGAGTGGTTGCGAGAACAGGTTCGCGACTATGTCGAGAAACAATTCCTGCTGCACGCCGACGCTACTGGAAAGAAACTCCGTGAAGAGTTGCTTCGCAAAGTCAAACTCTCAAACGTTGAACATCGCAATTTCAGGCTAGTGCAAGAGGTGGTATTTCGAATGGCCAAGCGGTTGGTGGCCCTACACTCACGCCGAAAGAAGGTGTTTAAGCGGGGCCAACTACACGTGTCTCGAACGCTTCGGCATAACATGAGCTACGACGGCAGTATTTTTGATTTGCACTGGAAATCGGTGAAGATCGATCGCCCCAAAGTGTTCGCAATCTGCGACGTCAGCGGCTCCGTCGCGAATTACGCGCGATTTATGTTGATGTTTCTCTACAGCCTCGAAGAAGTAATGCCCAAAGTGCGTTCGTTTGCGTTTTCATCGGATTTGGCGGAAGTCACGGATTTATTCGAACGCAACAAGTTAGAAGACGCAATCGCCAAGACCCTGCGGGACTACAGCGGCGGATCAACCGACTACGGCCAAGCGTTCGAGGACTTCCGAAAGAAATGCCTTGATGACGTAGACAACCGAACCACTATCATCATCCTTGGAGACGCCCGTAACAATTACGGGGATCCACGCACGGAAATATTGAAGGAAATGTACGACCGATCGAAAAGGGTGATTTGGTTAAACCCGGAGTCGCGTAACACATGGAATGTAGGAGATGCGGAAATGCGGAAATACTCGGCCTACGTGCATCAAGCCGAGGAATGCAACTCTCTGACGCATCTTGAGCGTATCGTCGGAAATCTTCTACGAACGATTCAATAATTTGTTTGCTTGTTGACATCGTATGAAACAAGAAGTGCCGGCTAACCAAGGGAATGTTCGACGAACCGCAGGGTGGCAGATTATGTATCTCGGATTAGCGAGCCTCCTAGGGTTCGGCTCGCTCATGTGGTTCCTTGCCTCGCTTTCCGAAGAAGGTGCCTCAAACGCTTTGGATCCGGTCGAGGGCAGCGTACGCCTCGCGTTGAGCGAGGAACCACCACAACTCGATAGTTCTCGGGCAACTGACACCGTGAGCGGCGAGATTCTCGGCCACGTCATGGAAGGCTTGTTGCGATACGACGAATTCAATCGGATCGCCCCTGGTGTCGCTGAACGGTGGGAAATCGGTACGACCAAGGCCACTTTTTGGCTACGCAACGACGCCTTTTGGAGTGACGGCACACAAGTCACCGCGCACGACTTCGTGTTCGCATGGAAAACGGCTTTAGATCCGCAGACGGCCTCGGAATACGCCTTCATCCTCTACCCAATCAAAAATGCGGAAGCGATCAATAACGGCCAACTCGATACCACCGCCCTCGGAGCAACAGCGCTGAACGACAGCACCTTGCTGGTGCATCTTGAAAGACCCGTGGCCTACTTTGATAGCTTGCTCGTGTTCCCCACGTATTTCCCAATCAAACAATCGTTCTATGCAGACCGCCAAGGACGCTACGGTGCCGATGCCTCAGATCTCCTCTACAACGGACCTTTCCTAATCGAAAAATGGGTTCACGGTTCGCAATTGCGGATGACACGTAATCCGCATTACTGGGCTAGGGACCGTATTCGTTTGAACGTCATCGATTACGCGTACATCACCAGTGACGTTAACGCGACATTGAACTTATTTAAGGACGGCAAAATTGCAATCGCCGGCTTGAACTCAGAAAACTTAGACGACGCTCTTCAACGACGCTGGAAGCTCGAGCGTTTCAACGAAGGCTGTGTCGGCTACATCTCGTTCAATCACCGCTCCGAACGATTGACTCGCAATCGGCATTTGCGCAAGGCCATGCAGTTGACTATGGACACCAATGAATTGGTCTACAAAGTTATCGCCATGCCCGGCAATCTGCCCGGTGTTTCTTTTTTTCCAGTATGGCTGAAAGGGGTGGAAAATCGATTTCGACAGGAATACCCCGCGCCAAAGACCCGAGTCGATATCGACCAAGCGAGGCTTCACCTTGCCCAAGCAAAAAAAGAGCTCAAGCTCGACGAATGGAAGGCGCTAACATTCTTGACAGGTGATCGCGCAACCACGAACAAAATCTCCGAGTATTTGCAACAAGAATTAAGAGAAAAGCTCGGTTTGGAAATCAAAATTGATCGTCAAATCTTCAAGCAGCGTCTGGCCAAGATGTCTTCGGGCGATTTCGATATGGTCTTGGCTGGATGGTGCCCAGACTATGCGGATCCACTGACGTTCGGCGACCTGTTCGCATCATGGAACAAGAATAATCGCGGCGAATATAAAAACCCCGATCTCGATCATTGGGTCCGAATAGCCCAGAACTCCCTTGAACCCCTAGCCCGTATGAATGCATTTTCTGAAATCCAAAAAATCATTCACGCTGAGGCTGTGATCCTCCCGACATATGAGTCGGGTAGTGTCTATGTTCGAGATCCACGCCTTAAAGGCGTCGTAAAAAGAGCCGTCGGGATGGACTCCGACTACAGCGGCGCTTACATCGATGGCTAGCTCACGACCAAAGAAGCATCCCTACACTCGCTATGCAATCAAACGACTAATCCAGGGTGCCATCACCGTGTGGTTAATCGCCACGGCGACCTTTTTTGCGATGCACAATGTCCCCGGTGACCCATTGTTAGACGAAAAAGCAGTTTCCCCCGAAATCCGAAAAAACCTCCAAGCCAAATACGGCTTGGACCGCCCTCTCCTTGAGCAATACGGAATCTATCTTTCGAATATGATCCGTGGCGATTTTGGGATTTCGTACGCGCAAGAAAACCGAAGCGTTAACGACATCATTCGAGAACATTTTCCGGTTTCGGCCATCCTCGGGGTACTTTCTATCGTCTTTGCAGGCCTTGGTGGCATCCTTTTCGGCGCATTAACGGCAATCAATCGCAATCGTTTGCCTGACATCGTCATTATGTTTTTGGTCATTATGGGTATCTCGGTGCCGAGTTTCGTTTTCGCCGCGCTCGGCCAAACCGCGTTGGTCAACGTCAACGCTTTTCTTGGAGCTTCCATCTTGCCTGTCGCCGGCTGGGGGACCGTTTCCCACATGATCATGCCCTCCCTTATCTTAGGACTCGGGACGATGGCGTTTTTGACCCGACTTATGCGCTCATCGATGCTAGAAATCGACAACGCCGATTATTTGCGAACCGCTATTTCAAAAGGCCTCCCGCCAACGAGAATCTTTCTCAAACATCAATTGCGTAACGCGATTCTCCCGGTAATCACGGTGCTCGGGCCCTCCATCGCCGCGATAACAACGGGTGGTTTTGTAGTCGAACTAGTATTCGCGATTCCCGGGCTCGGGCGATATTTCGTTCAAGCCGTCCAACAGAGCGACTACACCGTCATCATGGGAACGACTGTATTTTACGGCGCATTTCTAGTCTTCATGGTAATCGTCGTCGACTTGTTGTACGGATGGGTAGATCCGCGGGTGAGGCTCGATTGATGGAGGCCACCTATTCGTTTGACCGGATAGAGCCGCTCGCTCGCCACCTGACCCGCACGAGACCATCGCTTTCCTATTGGCAGGATGCGTGGCGGAGATTCAAAGCCAATCCAAGATCGATCGTCTCGCTCTACATCGTCGTGGCACTCGGTCTTTTCACGCTGTTTGGACCCTGGTTGTGGACTATCGATCCCACGGCCCAGGATCTCGATCAAATCTCCGCGCCTCCCGGCGCGGATCGCCGCGCACGCGTCGTTGAGCCCTACACTCGCTGGATAACTCCCAACGTTACCCTGGAAGCATTATCCGCAAACCCACTCGCTGTTATTGGAGAACCCACCACGCAAGCCGTTCGCCTTGCTTGGCATCCCGTTGCGGGCGCAAGCGGTTATCGCGTTTATCGGGATATTGCTGAACCGAACTCACCCGATGCCCTAGGACTACCATTGACGGACATCGTTAACGCCGCGTTCACCGGTTTTGAAGATCGTCTCGATCTAAAAGCACGCACGTATCATTACACCGTCGTCGCGCTGAGTGCCGAGGGCCGCGAGCTAGAGGGTTTCGCAACACTCACTGTCCCGGTAACGCGCGTAATCACAATAAACGAGGCAATTGAACGAGAGCTTTCCCAAGAAAACGGATCGGCATCGATCGGCGATATCGTTTTCCTTGATTTCCATCCACTTGGAACCGATTACCTCGGACGCGACATGCTCGCGCGACTCATGCACGGTGCTCGCGTATCGCTCTTCATCGGAATCGTGGCCCCGTTTTTATACGTAATGGTCGGTATTGTGTATGGCAGCATCGCTGGCTTCGCTGGCGGGCGGTGGGATCAATTGCTGATGAGGTTTGCGGACTTTGTGGTTGCGTTACCGTTCCTCCTTTTCATGATTCTATTCAAAATGGTTTTCAATACGGAGCCCGGGGAAAGTGGCGTATTCGCGATGTTGCTCGCGATGATTTTGCTTAGCTGGCCCGCGACAGCCCGTCTTGTCCGTGGTCAGATCCTTCAAATAAGGGAGGAGGCTTACATCGGCGCGTCACGTTTACTCGGTGGCGGGACCATGTATTTGATCCTTAGACACATGATCCCCAATACGATGGGGGTAATCCTCGTCACGCTGACATTCGCGGTGCCCGGGGCAATTTTCACCGAGGCGTTCTTATCGTTTATCGGCATGGGGGTCGCACCGCCTAATCCCTCGTGGGGAAGCATGTGCAACGAGGGTATCAAGACCATGCTAACGGCCCCGCACGAGCTTATTTTTCCAGCGGTACTCATTAGCCTCACCGTCTTGGTATTCAACCTGCTCGGTGACGGTTTGCGCGATGCGCTCGACGCGCGCATGCGTTCAGGGGAGTAGTCTATGGCCCTGCTTGAGGTTAGCGATCTCCACGTTGAATTCGAAGTACACGGCGGTCTGGTTCAAGCAGTCCGAGGAGCAAGCTTTAGCGTTAGCGAGGGCGAGACACTTGCTATAGTGGGTGAATCCGGATGCGGAAAGACGGTCTCCGTCCAAAGCATAATGGGATTGATCCAAACACCGCCCGGTCGTGTTACACGAGGAACCGCCCGACTACGAGGACAGAACATCCTCGGTGGGCAGACCTCTGACGGTCACGAAATTCGTGGAGCCGACATTGCCATGATCTTCCAAGATCCAATGTCATCGCTAAACCCAACTATGACGATCGGGGCACAGATAGCCGAACCACTGATCGTGCATCGAGGTTATTCACATCGCAAGGCCATGCGGCGTGCCCAAGAATTACTGGAGATGACGCTCATTCCCGATGCGGCCAGCCGCGTCAAAGAGTATCCGTTTGAATTTTCGGGAGGTATGCTTCAACGAGCCATGATCGCCATGGCAATCGCTTGCGAACCATCCGTACTCATCGCCGACGAACCAACCACCGCGCTCGACGTCACCATTCAGTCTCAAATTCTGGACCTCCTGGTCGATCTCCAACGCAAGAACAACATGGCCATCGTTTTGATTACCCACGACCTTGGCGTTGTGGCGAAAATCGCGAACGATGTCGCCGTCATGTACGCGGGTGAGATCGTAGAACACGGCTCGGCCGACGATATTTTTTATCGTTCGGCACATCCCTATACCGTGGGACTTAAATCGGCTATGCCGACGAACCGCCCAGGTTCAGAACAACGGCTAGCTCCGATCGCAGGCGTGCCCCCCGATTTATTCGACGCGCCGCCAGGATGCGGCTACTCCCCCCGATGTCCATACGCCATGGACGTATGCGAATTAACACCCCCCATGGATTTTAGCGTCGGCCGTGAACATCAATCGCGTTGCTGGTTACACCATGAAGACTGCCCGCAACAAGTTGCTGAGATTTATCAGGCGTGAGTCAACCTCTTATCGACATTCGCAATTTGACGAAAGATTTTCAGCGTGGACACCAGAGAATTCGAGCGGTCGACGATGTATCTCTTTCCATCGGAATTGGCGAAATTGTTGGTCTCGTCGGGGAAAGCGGTTCCGGAAAGTCAACGCTCGGCAGAACGCTCGTGGGACTCCATCCGAAGACAGCCGGCGAGATTTTTTTCAAAGGTTCCGCACTACCGACGGCGTACCGAACGGGAGATTTTCTCCGCTACGCACGATCGATGCAGATGATTTTCCAAGATCCCTATTCGTCCCTAAATCCCAGGATGACCGCAGGCGAAATTGTCGGTGAAGCTTTGCAGTTGCATAGCGATTTCAATAAGACGGAGGTTGCCGCCAGAGTAGAAGAATGGTTGATTAAAGTCGGGCTGAATATCGACCATATGGGTCGTTATCCCCACGAATTCTCGGGAGGCCAACGCCAGCGGATCGGGATCGCACGGGCGTTGATCCTCGAGCCTGAATTCGTCGTTTGTGATGAACCGATCTCAGCGCTCGATGTGTCCGTACAAGCGCAAGTCGTGGATTTATTGGCGGAGTTGAAACGTTCTCTTAGCCTGACGCTGCTTT
>JAKUTI010000006.1 GCA_022448765.1 Pseudomonadales bacterium | reverse complement strand
CTACGACCGTGCCGATCTGCACGAAGAAGCCCTACAGCTGGCCCAAACACTTCACCGAGAGGACCCCGGCAGCATCCTCCTTTGCGCGACGTTCGCCGAACTTCTTATCAACGCCGACAAAATTCAACAAGCCTTGGACTTACTTGCGCATCGGCTGGTCATAAACCCCGACAATCAACCCTTCGCAATTCTTTACGCTCGTGCACTCAACGCCGATGCACGGCACAACGATGCCAAAGATGTTCTCTGGCGTCAGGCGACCATTAACGAAGACGATGTCGACATCTGGTACGACCTCGCGGAAACCGCAGGCCTTGCAGGAGATATCGTCGGCGTTCATCGGGCAAGAGCCGAATTCTTTGCGTTGAACGGTGACTACCAGAATGCGATCCAACACTTACAGTACGCCCTGAGTCTTGTTACCAAACCCAGTCAACGCCTAATAGCCAGTCTTGAGCAACGGCTTCTTGATCTCAGAACCGAAGCGGAAGCCGCTCGCGAAACTTGAGTGAATTGGTTTCCTGGTTTACGTGGTCGGGAAATCCAGCATTCGTTGCAGTGGGACCATCGCGTCCGCGGCGGTTTCGACGTCCACAAGAATTTCGTTACGGCCATCTCGAAGTGCGTCGCGTAATTCGCGCAATTCATTCATCGCCATCCAAGGGCAATGCGCGCAACTCCGGCAGGTTGCACCATCACCCGCGGTAGGCGCTTCGATGAAGCGCTTCTGAGGATTCGCTTTACGCATCTTATGGAACAATCCCCTATCTGTGGCGACGATGAACGTGTCGTGCGGTAAATCGCCGGCCGCTTTCAGAATCTGACTCGTCGAACCAACACAATCCGCCATCGCGGCCACCGCGGCCGGTGCTTCTGGATGGACCAGAATGCCTGCGTTCGGGTATACGCGCCTTACGTCCGCCAATGCCGTTGCCTTGAACTCTTCGTGCACAACACAAGCCCCGCGCCACAGCAACATATCAGCGCCGGTTTGGGCCTGGATGTATGCGCCAAGGTGCTGATCGGGCGCCCAAAGGATTTTTTCCCTCTGCGCGGTGAGATGTTCGACTATTCGTAATCCTACGCTGGAGGTCACGACCCAATCAGAGAGGGCTTTGACCCGCGCCGACGTATTCGCATACACAACCACGGTTCGATCGGGATGATCCGCTACAAAGGCCTCGAATTCATCAGGCGGGCACCCAATATCCAGCGAGCATTCGGCCTCCAAGCTTGGCATCAGAACACGTTTTTGCGGCGCAAGAATCTTCGCAGTTTCACCCATGAAGCGAACACCGGCCACGACCAAAGTTGGTGCCGGGTGATCACGACCGAATCGCGCCATTTCAAGTGAATCCGCGACGCAACCTCCGGTTTCCTCAGCGAGATCTTGAATATCGCCGTCGACATAAAAATGTGCCACAAGGACTGCATTCTCTGCCTCAAGCAGCGATCGAATCTCCTCGCGCAGGGTCTCCTTCTCCGCATCATCGAGAGCCGTGACCGTGTGCACGGGTACCGATGAACTCTCCATCGTGTAATCCTCTAACATGGCCGCATCATACATGAGCAATATCCCTCATCAGACTGTAGGCACGTTTGCTCCCTCGCAATCAGCCAGTAGCATTGATGCATCATCACAAGGACCGTGCCGGCGTTCATGAGAATCTGCTTCGTTGCCACATATGGAGGAAAGCGTCTTAACGACAATCAGGAGCGGTTAGCTAACGAATTCCTCAACCAGGGATGGTCGGTCGATCATGTCGATCACACGAGTTTGGAAGTCATCGATAACCAGCTTACCGGGCGCGACCGAGCCGGCGTTCGGCACGACTTCGACCAGTTTGATCGGGTCTGGGTCGTGGGATTCGGCGATCAGGCAACGTTCCTCGACCGCATGCAACTCCTCCGTACCCTGGATCAAGCCCGATTCGTCAACAGTATCGACGCGCTCGTCTACCTGCACGGGAAGCCTCACCTCATTCTCGGAGGCCTTGGTCAACACCATCCCCGAACAATCGTCAGTGCCGATGCTCCAACGCTTCTTGATGCGATCGAAGATGGGGGTTCCTGGATAGGAAAACCGACCGCCGGAAGTTTTGGTCGCGACGTATTCTCCCTCTCCAGGAACGACGGCAACCGTCGCGCCATCCTTGAGCACCTAACCCGGTCCGGATTTGCCATGTTGCAACAGCAGGTCGACACGCAGGACGAAAAGCGTTTTCTTATTGCCGGGTCTCGCTTGATGGGTGTCTACGGCAAGGACCACATCGACCACCGAAGTAACCTAACCGCTGGGTCTTCACCCACCGTCGTCGAAGCGAGTCCCGCCGAAACGAAGCTGGTTAAAACGTGCATCCGTTGGCTGAACAAGCGCGGTGTTCGGTTTGCCGCCATCGACCTCGCTTACCCGTATCTGCTCGACGTCAATATCGCAAACCCTGGGTGGCTTGCTACTTATGAGGAAATGACCGGCCGCAACTTAGCCAACCAAGTGGTCGAGGCGATTGCATAGCATTTCCGCGGAACCCTCTAACTCCTGCTGCCACCGTCAATAGCGATCACAGCCCCCGTCGTATAACTACCGGTAGGTCCCGCCAAATAGAGGGCCGCTCCCACGACCTCGTCAGCTTCGCCGCCGCGTTGCAACGCGATACTGGTCTTGGCACGTTTATTAAACGCATCCATATCCCAAGCCTTCGATATATCCGTTAGAAACGGACCCGGCTGAATACAGTTGACCCGAACACGTGGGCCAAAAGCGTGAGCGAGCGAGAGTGTCAGCGAATTAATGCCGGCCTTGCAGGCACCGTAGGGTTCCGAAGTCGGTGTGGGTTGTACCGCGGCGTTACTGCTGACGTTGATGATCGCTCCACCTTCACCGGCCGCCATACGCTCGCCGATTAACGCCGCCAAACGGTAAGGACCTTTAAGGTTGACGCCCACGACTTTGTCGAAAAGTTCTTCGGTTACCGCGGATAGGTTGGGGTAAAGCGGCGACATCCCCGCGTTATTCACCAACACATCGACTTTGCCAAAACGTTCATAAGCCGCATCGACCAGCGAGTCGACCTCCTCCCAGTGACCGACATGACACGCGTGCGGGAGCGCCTGGCGACCCATCGCACGGACCTCTTCTGCTACACCTTCGCAATTATCTTGTTTGCGGCTGGTGATGACCGCATCGGCCCCGCGTTCCGCAAACGCAAGAACCATCGCCCGACCCAAACCTCGACTCCCGCCCGTGACCAGAACGACCTTACCTGTAAAATCAAATAGTTGATCCAAAACGCCTCCCACCTTACCTTTCACCAAACCGCGGGTTGAAGAAACGTACCAACCACGCGATACGAGTAACGATTCTAACGGAGGACGACATGGGTATGTTGGATGGAAAGGTTGCGCTGGTAACCGGTGCAGGCGGAGGTCTCGGTCGGACTCACGCACTTCTTCTTGCGAGTGAGGGCGCAGCGGTCGTCGTTAACGATCTGGGCGGCGCTCGAGACGGCAGCGGTTCGGGCACGAACATGGCTGACACCGTGGTGCAGGAAATTAAGGACTCTGGCGGCGAAGCAGTTGCCGATTACGGTAATGTTTCGGTACCCGAAGACGCTCGAAACATGGTCAAAGCGGGTGTTGATAATTTTGGCAAGCTCGACATATTGATCGCGAATGCCGGGATTCTCCGTGACAAGAGCTTCAAAAACATGGATGACGCTATGTGGGACATCGTCGTCAACGTTCACCTCAAATGAACGTACCTAACGACTAAAGCCGCCTACGACCAAATGCTTGAGCAAGGTGAGGGCGGCCGTATCGTCGTCACCAGTTCCACATCAGGATTGTTAGGGAACTTTGGTCAGACCAATTATGGGGCCGCCAAGGCTGGGATCGCAGGTATGGCGAGGTGCCTTTACCTTGAAGGAATGAAGTACGGAATAAACGTCAACATTCTAGCTCCAACTGCGCTGTCACGATTGACCGACGACGTCATGCCCGATGCGGTAAAAGATCAGATACCTCCGGACCGAGTGTCTCCAGCCGTCGTCTGGCTATGTTCCGACGACGCGAAGGAAGTCACCGGTCGAACATGGCTCGTCTCGGGAAATCGGGTCTCCATGCTTGCGTGGAATTTAATGCCCATTGCGCAAAAGGATGAAGCCGAAGGGCCGTGGGATGTTGACGAGGTCGGCGAAGCAATCCTAGCCACCAAGGACAGCTGGCCTTCGATCAATCCAATGCGTGGATTCGACGTCTGAGCGTGGAACCTCTCCCAACGCAACTGGTGGAAAGGTTCAGTAACCGAGGACCCTGAGAAGCCGCGGGGTTACCCGGCGAGAAAGGCTTTCAGCTCCAACACCAACGCGTATGTTGGGCCAACTCCTCACCGAGTTGGTCCAACATTGCTATTAGAGCGTCGCCCCAACGCACCACGGAACCCTATGGCCGACGCTATTAACGATTGACCGAAATATTTAGCGGTTCGGCTCCGTCACAGCTTCCACTTGGGAGGATCGTCCCAGTTGTAGGGTTCGATACCCTTTTCGTTAATTAACCACACCGACGCACTGGCTGTTCCAGCGTCTAACTCCAAGAATCCCAATGTCCCGAATTGTGTGTCGTAGTTATGCGGGTATGTCGGCGAACCGGGGTTTACGCACAGGATGCCATCAACCTCCCGAATCAACTCCGTGTGGGTATCACCAAAAACAATCACGTCAGGCGTTTTTTCGGGGAAATAACGCTCACACCAGCGCGCCACCGTATGGTCCGGTGGCCGTTCATCCGCTGGGATGTAATGGGTAAGCCCTATAACTAGGTCCTCCATCTCCAGCGTCCACGCATAGCGAACCCGATCGTCCTCTGGCTGAATCGGACGTCCGCCGGAGCCGTCTTCACCGTTACCACGCGCGCAATAGATAGGGGCAATCTTTTCGAATTCACTCAATAACGCGAGGTCGTGAACGTCTCCGCCATGGAAGATGTAATCGACACCCTCAAACGCCTGAAATACCTGGGGCCATAGTGACCGACAAGCCTCAGGCACGTGCGTATCGGCAACCAAACCTATGCGCAACGACATCGAACGCGTCCCGACCAGCAAATCGGGTACCCTACGTGACGAGAAGGGGAGTCACAAGATGCTCGACTGGAACGACGTCAAGACAAAGGCCAACGCGGACGGCGAATTCTGCATCCATGCCCGAATGTGGAATTCTTCGCTGAGGATCAGCATCGGCGATCAGAGAAAACGCATCGATATCGAAAGCGGCAAGATAACGGAGATTCACGATTGGCGCGGCGGTGGACCGACTGACCTCAGTATCTCGGCATCGCACCGAGATTGGGAAGAGCTTTTACAAGACGTGCCAAAACCATTTTACCAAGATCTTTACCCTGCTTCGATCCACCACGGTTTTGAAATCACAGGGGACCAGGACAACTATTGTGCCTATTACCCCGCCATCCGACGCTTGATTGAAATCTTCCGAGAGGTGCGCAATGCCAAAATTTGATTCAGCGACCGGGCGTTACACCTATCTCACCATCCAAGGCGTGGAGTACCGCATCTATTTCGAGGAAGCAGGTTGTGGTGAGGTCGGTTTGTTACTCCAGCACACGGCAGGTGCAGACGGGCGGCAATGGAGGCACATCCTGGAAGATGACGATCTACAGACCAAGTTTCGGCTCATTGCTTACGATCTCCCCTTCCACGGAAAATCGGTGCCGCCGGTTGATACGAATTGGTGGGAAAAAGAATACCGCCTCGAGAAAGAATTCCTCATGCAGGTTCCCATTTCGCTTGCCCATGCCCTTGAACTTCATCGTCCAGTCTATATGGGCAGTTCCATTGGAGGGCATCTGGCCATTGATCTTGCTCTCTACCATCCCAACGAATTCCGGGCCGTGGTGGGTCTGGAGGCATCCGCACATACTCCTGGGGGCTTTGTGGATGAGTTTTACCATCCCAAGATCGGCAACGACTATAAGGCTCACTTGATGTACGGGATGATGGCTCCAACAAGCCCCAAACCGTTACGCCACGAAACAAGTTGGGTTTATAGCCAGGGTGCGCCCCCCGTGTTCAAAGGCGATCTCTACTACTACTCGATCGACCACGATGTGCGAAATACAGCTCGCACGATCAACACCGAGCTTTGCTCTGTCGACATTCTCAACGGCGAATACGATTGGAGCGGCACGCCTGAGGCAGGCGAAGAGCTCGCGTCGATGATACCGGGTGCCCGCTACAGAACCCTCGGTGGTCTCGGCCACTTCCCCATGAGTGAAAACCCTAGATTGTTCCTCGATCAAATTCGGCCCGTTCTCAGCGACATTATCGAATCCTCACGCTCGCGGTCCTAACGCCGCGGCCAACGCGTCGCTTTATTAGTTCGCGCGATGACCATCCAACATCATCGAATCGAGTTTTCTGACAGGAGTTGAGACAAGCACCATAACGCCTATCAGGATGATGAAGACCACCCCACTAACGATGAGCGACGTCGATATATCGTACGCATCTGCAATCATGCTCACGGGTAGAACGCCAAGCGGCATCAGCCCGTGCGACATCATATCGATGCTCATGATCCGGCCGCGCATACGCCGCTCAACTTGAACCTGCAACAAGCCGCGATTTAGCGACATATTCCAGGACGACAACCAGCCGACCAAAGCGAGTACGGCTACCGCTGTCCACAAATTCGGTGCCATGCCGAATAGCACCGTCGCAACTCCCCAGCCAAAGCAACTAACAACAAGCCAAGTACCCTTGTGCTTGAGGTCACCTGAAGCAGCCAACATCAGTGAACCGAGAATTGCACCCATGCCCATCGCCGAAAGTAGCAGTCCCAAATCGTCTGGACCGCCGAGCAAAACGTCTTCGTTGAAAGCCGGCAATAGCGTATTAAGCGGCATACCGAACATGAATGGCACGATCGAAAGTAGGATCAGCGCAAGTATGGCCGGATGCGCACGAACGTAGTTGAGGCCATCAAGAATTTCGATGAATGGGTGTTTTCGCGTGGCGCGCGAACCGGCCCGACCGCTTTTGGAAACAAGCAACATCGTGACGGCCGATAGGAAATACAAACCTCCGATAACCATGTAGACGACGCCGACACCAAAGGCACTCGTGGTGTCCCCCGCGGCAATCCACGCAATCAGGAAGCCTGCAAATGCCGGTGCCAAGATTCGCGCAAAATTCATGCCGGCGGTGTTAAGCGCCATGGCGGTGAAGATCAATTGTTCATCGACAAGATCGGGCACAAAGGCGTTCCGCGCTGGAAACGATAACGCCAACACGACACCATTAAAGAGACCAAACACGATGAAATCCCAAAAATCCACGTCCCCCAGCAGGATGATGAAAGCCATCACGAGCGTTGCAACGGCATTTAGCGACTGAGCGACCACGAGTACCGACTTCTTCGAAACTCGGTCAGCCAGCACCCCACCCCACAACGAAAATAGGACTTGAGGAATCATAAAGGACATGGTGACCCATCCAAGATCGACGGCAGATGAGGTCAATTCGTAGACGAACCAACCGCGGGCGACCTGCTGCATGTTCATTGCGAACGAGGAACCGAGGCTACCGAGCCATAACCAACGGAAATCGGTCTGCTTTAGCGCAGTATAAATATCCCGAGAAGCCAGAATAAACTTGGATCAGAGGGCGACCCTGGAGTCTAACACGGGGGACTGTCCTGCTCGGGCTCTAAACCGAGAAGACTGACCTATTCAGTAATCGAGCCGGTAAGAATCACCATCGCGAAGCAGCTTTCCAGCCGTCGGACCAGCAAAGTGGGTCCCAATGACAAGAACGGGCCGATCTGCGTAGGAGTCGAGAAAACGAGCACGCGTTACCGCGGCCATATCCGGATCAACGTCCGCCGTCGTCGACCACTCTGGGTACGCGATTTGACAGGGATGGTGGACCATATCCCCCGTAATGACTGCCTCTTCGCCCCGTGACGTGATGTGCACACTGACGTGACCCGGTGTGTGGCCAGGGGTCGACTCAAGGCGCACGTCGGACGTGACTCGATGATCACTTGATACCAAGTCGGCTAAGCCCGCATCAAAAATGGGTCGTACCGAGTCGTCGATCACGGGTCCATATTCGGCCTGGTTTTCGTTTTGCCAATGCCTCCATTCATCTTCTGCGTATAGATAACGAGCATTAGGAAAGGTCGCTTGCCATTTTCCGTCTAAGTATCGCATATTCCATCCAACGTGATCGACATGCATGTGCGTACAGAGAACGGTCTCAATGCTGTCCGTCTCAAATCCCGCGGCGCCCAGATCCTGCAAATACGATGATTGCATACGGTTCCATTTTGGATAGGTACGTTCCTTATCATTGCCGATGCAGGTATCAACTATGAGTATCTGGCCCTCTGTCTCAATTACCAAACTATGGAATGACAGTACGAGCTGGCGATCGTCATCGACGAAAGGGCCTATCCAGTCGATTGCACTGATACGATCTTCCGTGGCTTGGGGCAATATATAATTACCAACCGTTGATGAGGTAAGTTCTACTACCCGCGTAATCGTGACATCACCAATACGCCACTTCATCACCCTTCCTTCGCTTCGACTTATAATCCGTCACACTATAACGTCCTGAACGCGAATCGAATGGGGGGAGCTGTCATGCCAGAGCCAATCCGTTACGGCGATGCTGAAATTACACGAGATGGTCACGTAGCTATTGCGGAGATTCGCCGCCCCCCCAACAACTTCTTTGACGTCGATCTGATCAACGCCCTGGTCCAAGCATTCCGCGACCTCGATGACGATCCAGAATGCCGCGCGATTGTCCTTTGCTCGGAAGGCAAACACTTCTGCGCGGGGAACGACTTTTCGAGAGCCCGAAATGACTCAGGGACAACCGCTCGAAAGGTCGCCGATGGCAACCCTCTTTATTCCGCCGCAGTCGATCTATTCGGGTGCAAGAAACCGGTTGTCGGAGCTATCCAAGGGGCGGCCGTAGGCGGGGGATTTGGTTTAGCGCTAATGCCCGACTTCCGAGTCGTATGCCCAGAGGCTCGATTCACAGCCAACTTCGTTAAGCTAGGGTTCCACCCCGGTTTCGGCTTAACCCATACACTGCCAAGGCTCATCGGGCAGCAAAAAGCGAACACCATGTTCCTAACGGGGAAACGAATCGATGGCGAAACGGCCCACGAGTGGGGCCTGGGCGACGTCCTGACGGATCGTCAGAGTGTACGTTCCGAAGCCATCACCTTGGCTTCCGAGATCGCGGAAAATGCTCCTCTAGCGGTGCTGTCTGTGCGGGCCACGATGCGCGCCGGACTAGCACAATCCGTCAAGGACCAAACGGATCACGAGTTCCTAGAACAACATCGGCTTCAGCAGACCGAAGATCACCGCGAAGGTGTCCAAGCCGTCGCGGAGCGTCGGGCAGGAAACTTTACTGGTCGGTAATAGATCCCGAAGCTGACGCGCGGCGAGCATCCAACACACTCCGAATCTCTGAGTACGCTTGTTCGTTTAGTTTGAACCGCCTAAAAAGCATGGCCCCAATTGCGTAACAAACCAGCGGGAAAAGGCTGTACAACGAAACGATAGCAATTTGCGTCTGCATCGTCTGGACTTCGTTAGGTATGAAACCCGCGGCTTGCAAAACAAATCCCGTGAGCATCAGCATCGCGCCCATCGCACATTTGTATACGAAATTCCACGCCGCGAAATAGGTCCCCTCTTTGCGCTCTCCGGTGACGTACTCATCGTAATCAATTACGTCGCCCTGAATGGAGGTACTAATCGTTCCACCGCACCCGGCAGCGAGACCAGCAAATACCGCAAGCACGATAATCGTTATCAGTCTGACGTTGACAGTATCTAGAAACGGCAGGACGAACATGCCACCAAACGATACTCCGGTCAGCAACATCGAAAAAAACCACAGTCGTACTTTCCCGTATCGGCGCGACAGCGGAATCCACAACGGAACCGAAAAAGCTGACGGGATCATGTACGACAAGATAATGAGGGGGGCCCACAGTGCAGCGCCCACCACGTATTGTGCGACATAGAGCGTCAACACGCCTATCGCCGCAGAACCAACGTTCTCGATGAAAGTCACGATGATGAGTAATCGCGCATGCGGGTTACGCACAACATCTGCAAATGCCCGATACGGCCGATCGTTGACTCGTCCCTGAAAGTCGACCCTTTCACGTAGCCTAACGACGGCAAACGCAATCAAAAGTCCCATAACCAACGTTGCGATAAACGCGAGCTCGAGCGCGGTTTGTCGCACCGCCAATTCTCCACGAGTTTCCGCCAACAGCAGGATTTGAAAACTCGCGAGACACAATATTGAACCGAACGTATAAAACGCATGCCGGACGCCAAAGAGCCGACTACGTTCGTGATAGTCATCCGATAGTTCTGCACCGAGAGATAAATGCGGTACAAAAAAGACAGTCATGACCGAATAAAACCCAATCACCGCGACCGCCATCCAACCTATCAACGCGAGTTCAGATAAATCTGTCGGCGGCGAGAACACCATCACGAAGGCAGCGCTTATCGGGATGACGCTGGCAGCCATCCAGGTACGACGTCGACCCAGCGAACTTAACGTCCGATCACTCAAGTAACCAACGAGCGGATCCGAAATCGCGTCCCAAACTCGAGAAATACTAAAGATGACTCCCATCACGGCGGGCGCGATTAACAGCACATCCGTTGAGAACTTCATGACGTACAAACCGACGAGCAGGTACATGTAGCCAGCGCCGACGGCCGGAGCCCCGTACGCAAATACCGTTCTCCAGGGAACGCGCGCAGACGACTGTGCCAGCGTTTCGCTCACGCGTTCCTGATCGTCAGCCCACCGTCGACCGGCAGGGCGACGCCCGTGACATAGCTAGCCGCGGGAATAACCAAGCTTAGGGTCATGTGAGCAACTTCCTCGGGGTCCGCGTACCTCTTCAGGGCTACGCGCCGACGTGCATATTCTTGTTTTTGTTCTTCGGGTATCCCGTCCGTTAGTCCCGTTCTTATGGGGCCTGGACATATGCAATTCACGGTGATGTTCTCAGTTCCAAACTCCACGGCGAGCGAGCGAGTGAGGCCCAGAACTCCTGTTTTAGCGGCGCTGTATGCGCTCGCGTACTTGGTAGCACCGAGACCCTCGGTCGAGGCAATATTGACGATCCGACCGCCCATAGATTCCCGCAAGAATGGTAACGAGGCGCGAATCATACGGACGTGCGCCGTAAGTAATACGTCCTGACCACGCTGCCAGACGGTTTCATAATCGTCATCGTCCAACGACGCACCTGCGCCAATACCCGCGTTGTTAACAAGAATGTCGACCCCGCCAAAATGTGCAGCAATTTCGGGTACTACTCGCTTGATGGCTTCCTGATCCGAAACATCTAAGGTCCAGCCTCGTACCGGGTAACCAGCCCCGGCAATTTCGTCGACGACCGCGTCTAACGGTGCCTTATTGATATCGGTGACGGCCACCAAAGCCCCTTGTTCGGCGAACAACGCCGCAGTCGACCGGCCCATGCCACTGGCCGCACCAGTGATGACAGCGACCTTTCCCTCAATTGAACGGCTTAGTTTGGTTAATTTCATTGCATCCTCCCGCGACATCGATTATTCCCGATTCTCCTCTGATATACAGTGACGAACGCGATTCACTGAAGGTTATTGCCAATCGCGCGCTTGTTCGGTCCGCACGCGACGAATAGAATGCGCCGTTTCGTGGCCTGAGGGTCGTTAGCTCAGTTGGTAGAGCACCGGGCTTTTAACCCGTTGGTCCTGGGTTCGAGCCCCAGACGGCCCACCACCACGCCACCGCGGAACCGCTTTTGGATTGGGCATCGCGAAACTTCGTCTTGAGAGTCCGTAACGGGCCCACGGGGCCCCGGTTTTCGGTTGATGATTTACCTTCGGCTAATCACTTAGAAGTCGTCGCCCAATCTATCGCTAACACACTGTTTTATGCCAATCACCACCGTGTCGATACGTCGATTCGTATTGTCCTAGAAGGACCCCCTTGCCCGCCGCGGGTGCTCACGTACCGTGGCGATTCTATCGGTGCAATCGGCGGCTTTGACGAGCGATCTATCGCCGCATCCTTACGTACTGCGCTCGCCCAAGGGATACATCTCGATCGTGACGAAACGATCATTTGTAACAACGGTATCGAAGTCACGCATTGTAGTTTCGAATCCGTCGTCAAGGCCGCGGCGATTCCTGGCTTTTATTATCTCGATAAAAAAGGAACCGATATACGAGGCGTCTCGTTCAATTCACCGGCAATTTTTGTGATGAGCGATCACAAATCGATGCCGCGTAAGAGCCTCCGCTACTTGGCACGACTCGGCGGCCTCCCGATTGCTTTAGGTCCCAAGACTATTTTTGCGAGTCAATGTGTCGTATTAGTTCACAACGACCTTGATCGCCAAGGGATTTAGTAATAGCGCGATGGATCGACAAAACCCGCTGCTTGGAATCCCTCTTTGCGGATACGACAACTATCGCAACGACCACATGCTTCGCCCTTCCCGTTCGGCTGGTAACAAGAGACGGTGTTTTCGTATTTCACACCAAGCTGCAGTCCCTTGGTAATGATGTCAGCTTTTGACCACTCGATTAGGGGCGTGTGAACCGTAAATCGACTGCCTTCAATTCCAGCTCGAGTCGCAAGATTCGCCAGCTTTTCAAACGCCTGGATGAACTCGACACGGCAGTCTGGGTAACCAGAATAATCTACTGCATTAACGCCCATGAAGAGATCACAAGCGCCCAGTACCTCAGCCCAAGCGAGACCCATCGACAAAAATACTGTATTTCGCGCCGGCACATAGGTCACGGGAATACCCCGCGTCGGCATTTCTGGTACATCAATCGTCGTATCCGTTAACGCCGACCCGCCAAACGCCGAGAGATCTATGGAGATAATGCGATGCTCTTCAACCCGCGCAGACGCGGCGATTTTTCTCGCCGCCTGCAATTCGATGGAATGGCGTTGACCGTAAGAAAAAGACAGCGCGTAGCACTCGAACCCTTGTTCTTTGGCGATCGCCAGCGTTGTTGCCGAGTCCAGGCCCCCCGACAAAAGCACCACCCCAATCGTCAACGTCCTGCCTCGTCGCCCCAAAGAACTTTGTGGAGTTGTATCTGAAAACGTACGTTCAACCCGTCCTCGAGGATCCACTCGGCGAGTTGCGCAGCATTCTGTTCAGACGCTGATGGAGAGAACAATACGTCAGCGACATGGTCCGGGAGGCTGTATTTCGCACAGATGTCCTTTGCCCAGCAATAATCATCTCGGTCACAGATCACAAACTTCACCTGGTCACTCACACGCAACTCGGCAACGTTGGAATAGAGATTCCGATGTTCTTCACCGGATCCCGGTGTCTTTAAGTCCACGACCCGACTCACCCTTTGATCGACAGCGGAGATATCCATCGCCCCGCTGGTTTCGAGAGACACCATGTAACCCCGATCACACAACGCTATCAGCAGATCGAGTGCCCGTGGTTGCGCCAGAGGCTCACCACCGGTCACCGTAACGTGTCGAGCATTAAGTTCGCCCACATGTTTGAGAATTGCGTCTAGCGTATGTATTGCACCACCATGAAACGCATAGGCCGTATCGCAATATTGACAGCGGAGCGGACATCCGGTCAGACGAACAAAGGCCGTCGGCCATCCAACGCTCCTAGATTCCCCCTGCACCGAGAGAAAGATCTCCGTGACGCGAAGCGTCTCGGTCTCCGACACGACTCTAGAGGTAGTCCGCCGCGTATGATCTGGCAAGATCAGCGACTGTTCCCGGATGGTCTTGGATAACTCGATCGAGGTAATCACGCGCGCGCCGGGTATCGCCTAGCTCGTGATAGACCTTACCAAGTTTGTACAAAGCGTCGGGTACTTTCGCATGTTCCGGGTATAGCGTGACGACTTGCACGAATGACTGCCGCGCTTTTTCTAGATCGTCCGTGGCGTGATGCAATTCCCCCAACCAGTAAAACGCGTTAGGCGTCCACTGTCCGTTGGGGTAATCAACAATAAATTGATCAAAAGCGACAATCGCGTCGTGAAACTTACGTTCATTGGTGAGCGTATACGCGTTTTCGTATGAACCACGCTCGGTACCGGTTGGATCGAGAACGGGCCGCAACGGCGGGATTTGTGTCTCGTCATGTGGTTGTGTTGCAGCATCTATCCCACGAAGCTCACGGAAGCGTCGATCAATATCCGTGTATCGTCGATTTTGCTCTCGCGTGAGTCGATCGAGCCGATACGTTTGTTCTTCAAGTAATCCCCGAACAATCGCCAGTTCTTCTTGTAAAACCTGCAACTGATAAAAAAGTGACCCTAATCCGGATCCATTGTTTGCCGCGTCCGCCAATTCAACTTCAGAACTTTGTTCCGAGGAACGATCGGCAATCAACTCGGCTCCAATCACACCAAGGGTCGCGTGTGCGAACAAAGCGCTCAAGACGAAACGCAGATCGCGTGTTCCGCACCTCCTTCGTATCAGATCTGTTCGCACTGCGAACAGCGCTTACCGATAAATCACCACCGCACGCCTATTCTTACCCCATGCAGCCTCATCGTGCCCGGGGTCGTCAGGGCGTTCTTCGCCGTAGCTGACCGTTTCAATTTGCGATCGTCGAACGCCGGATGAGGTTAGAAAGCTCGTCACGGCATTGGCCCGGCGTTCACCTAATGCCAGGTTGTACTCCCGCGTTCCACGCTCGTCACAATGCCCTTCAATAACTAATCGACGATCGCGGTTCCGAGTCAAAATATTTGCGTGCATCTCGAGTAGCCGTAAATCGCGAGCGGAGAGCCTGGCCTGATCTAGTTCAAAGTAAAACTTCGTCGCCAATATTCGACCACTCGGCGTGAGGGGCCGACTACGGTTATCAAAATCGGTCGGGGTCGGGTCGGCTTGAACAGGCTGGGCCGCCGCAGGCGCAACATCAACGGACGACTCGTCCTGAGCGACCGGCTCGGGTTCCTGTTGACTCGCACATCCCGCAAGAACCAGCGCGCCCGCAACCAACAACGCCCTATTGTGCGTTCTGAACTGCGTCATCGTTCCTCTCTCCTCATCAATCTATAAACCACGACTTGTAGCCAGCGTATCGAGGTACGGCGACCAGGATGGTTCCCTAACTTCCCCTGCCGCCGACGGCAATTTGTACTTGACCTGACCATCAATGGAAACGACAGCCAGTATACCCCGCCCCTGGTCTTGCGTCGCATATATCAACATGGTTCCGTTCGGTGCGAGCGACGGCGATTCGTCCAATGACGTTTCCGTCAACACCCGGGGACCCTGGTCGGTCTCAAGATCTTGCCAAGCAATGTGGTAGACACCTTCACGTCTATGCACGTACACGAGATGGCGGCCGTCAGGAAGCAATCGAGCACGCGCGTTGTAATCACCTTCGTATGTCAACCTCTCGGTCAGTGACGTCCGCAAATCCACCCGATAAATCTGCGGTCGACCCCCTCGATCCGAGGTGAAAATCAGACTCTTACCATCCGGCGTCCATCCTGGTTCGGTATCGATGGCCGATGCGTGGCGCGTCACCCGCCGAAGGCTGCTCCCAGGAGCCGCGATTTCCATCGTATATATTTCGGGATTTCCATCCCTCGACAGCACCATCGCCAGCTCGCGCCCGTCCGGCGAAAAAGCCGGAGCACCGTTGAGACCCGGATAAGGGGGAAGCCGTTGTCGAAAGTTACTCCGAAGTTCCTGAATGACGATCGCCGGTCTACCTGTCTCAAATGAAACGTAGGCAATTCGTTCCCCATCCGGAGACCAACTCGGCGATAAAAGAGGTTCGGATGTCTCAAAGAGAGTACGAGGACGTTCGCCGTCTGAATCCGCCATTTCGAGTTTGTAACGCGCATACGAGGTCCCGATATTTTCAACGAGGACGTACAGAATTCGTGTTGAAAACGCCCCTCTAATGCCGGTTATTTCCTCATACACCTCATCCGCAATTCGGTGTGCGATATCGCGAATACGGTCTCGGGATGACGTAATTGCACCAGACTTCACCTCTCGCTCGGCACTGACATCAAACAAGTGATACGACACCGTAACATCGCCATCCACACGGTTAAGGTGACGTCCGATTAGCAGATACTCCATACCCAATATCCGCCAATCGCGAAAGTAGACATCTTCCGGTTGCGATGGATAGGACAGCATGTTTTCTTCTTCAAGCGGCGCAAATTGCCCGCTTCTTACCAGATCGAATGCGATCACCGGGGAAACGTCCACCGCCGGATTAGTCGACGTAAAAGGGACAATGGCAATTGGGGTGGGGTTGTCGTTGCCGCGGTCGATGACGATTTCTAGAGCATTCAACCCTTGCAGAGAAACAAACATCATCCACCAGATCAATTTTTTCAACGCAACAAGTCCTCCGGTTTAAACAACAGCCGAAAACTGCGGAATCGTGCTTCAAACACTTCGCTATCGTGCGGCACCTCGAACCGTCGAGCCTTACGAACCGCGGCTAAAGCCGATCGGTCAAATGACGTACTTCCGCTCGAATCGACTAGGCTGACCGTGTTTAATTCGCCGGTAGGGAATAGTTCAACGAGAATACTGGCAGCCATTTCATTGCGGGCACTCGGTGGCCTAGACCAATGAGCGACAATGCTCGCGTAGATGCCGTCGACGTACGACTGCGCGACCTCCTCAGCGGCGAGATCGCTAACGTCGCTGGTGTCTTGAACCAAGGAACGTTCAAAGTCGCGCTGCCGCATCTCCTCGAGGCGCTGGCGCCGTGCCTCCATTCGTTCGCGTCGCTCGCGTTCCGCACGTTGTTGATCGGTTTCTGCTGGTTTGGGCGGTGCGTTGTTTCGGTCAACTAATGCCCCATTTTGGCCGGACGGGTTCTTGGTAGGTGCCAATTTAGCAATCTTCTGAGTTTTAACAGTTGGACGCTTCTTTTCCGTGGCCGCACGGCGCGGCGCTCGAACAACGAGGGCTGTTTGAATTGCTTTCGGCTTCACAACCACCGATTTCGGAGAGCTCGGAGTCCACTCCCACTCCAGCATCGCGACGACAAAGGCATGAAGAACAAGTGCACCAACAATCGGTAGACCGTAATCCGTAAATTTCCCCACGGTTAGACTTGCGGCGGATCGGTGATGAGCCCGACGCTTTCGGCTCCCGACCTCTGCAGCACGGTCATTATCTCGATCACCTCGGCATACGTTAGGTCTGCATCCGCACGAATATAAACAGGGACGTCCGGCCGTGCTGCAATAATGCGCGAGGCTTGATCTTCCAATGAAAAGATGGTGACACGATTGGCCTCCTTGTCCATGTTTCGCATACCCACATTAACGAATATCGCTCCATCTCGACGAACGCTGACAATGAATGGGTCGTCTTGATCGTTAGACATAGGATCGGAAGGTTTCTGAGGGAGATTGACCTCGACCCCTTGAGTCAAGATTGGAGCGGTCACCATAAAAATCACGAGCAACACCAACATCACGTCGATATATGGCACCACATTGATTTCGGACATCGGTTTACGCCGGGTCGCCATACGTCAGGTTTTTCCCGCGTGCGAGTGACGGAACAAGACAGAAGTAAGCTCATCAGCAAAAGCCTCGTAACGCTTCATCAGCACTTCAACTCGCGCCGAAAAACGGTTGTAGCCAATCACAGCAGGTATTGCCGCGAACAAACCCATCGCCGTTGCGATAAGTGCTTCCGATATTCCTGGCGCGACTGACGCAAGTGTCGCTTGGCTCATGTTGGCAAGACTCCGAAACGAATTCATGATGCCCCACACCGTTCCAAATAGGCCCACGTACGGACTCGTAGAACCGACGGTGGCGAGGAACGCAAGGTGCTTTTCCAGTCTTTCCTCCTCCCGGGACACCTCAACTCGCATGACCCGCTGCACGCCCTGCATGATCGAATCGGGGTCGGTATTCGGTTGCTCGGAGAGCCTTTGAAATTCGGTGAAGCCTGCAACAAACACGGTTTCAATTCCGGTGAGTGATGAATCGTCCTGCAAATCTCTGTGTAACTCGCGTAGATCAATTCCGCTCCAGAAGTAATCTTCGAATTCATTGAGCTCCAACTGAATCCGATCAAGCGCTCTCCATCGCTGAAAAATCATCACCCACGAGGCCACCGATACGGCCGCAAGCAAAGCCATGATGATTTGCACCAACAAACTCGCGTTTGCTACGAGTGCATATATCGAGAGGGGTTCCGACATGACTTAAGTCTTATATCTCAAGTTCGTTTTGACTAGATCCACCACCCCGGACTGGAGGCGGCGTCAGCGAAAAATGGTGGTACGCGCGTTCAGTTGCAACCCGACCTCTCGGTGTACGCATCATGTAACCTTGCTGGATGAGGTAAGGTTCGACAACATCTTCGATCGTATCCCGTTCTTCTCCGATTGCGGCGGCCAATGAATCGAGACCAACAGGGCCACCCGAAAACTTTTCGAGAATGGTGAGTAGAAGTTTTCGATCCATAACGTCGATACCTTCCTGATCGACATTGAGCAGATCGAGCGCTGAGTCCGCCGTCTTGGCGGACACGGATCCATCTGCCCGCACTTCGGCATAATCTCTGACACGACGTAACAATCGATTGGCCACTCGAGGCGTCCCACGGGCTCGCCGTGCAATCTCCACCGCACCTTCGTTATCAACCTTGACATCGAGTCGTTGCCCCGAGCGCGTCACAATTTCCGTTAATTCCTCCACCGCATAAAACTCCAGTCGCTGGACAATGCCAAATCGATCTCTCAACGGCGAGGTCAGTAGACCCGCACGGGTCGTCGCTCCGATCAGAGTAAAGGGCTTGAGTGTGTACGGTATCGACCGAGCGGCGGGTCCCTCGCCGATCACGATGTCGATGCGATAATCCTCCATCGCTGGGTAAAGTATCTCTTCGACCGATGGAGACAACCGATGTATTTCGTCGATGAAAAGAACGTCGTTCTCTTCAAGATTGCTAAGGAGAGCTACCAACTCGCCTGCCTTTTCAATCACTGGGCCAGACGTGGTTTTCAACCCCACCTGCATTTCGTTGGCAACGATATAGGCAAGAGTCGTCTTGCCCAGTCCCGGTGGGCCAAATATCAACGTGTGGTCTAAAGGCTCAGCTCTTTTACGCGCCGCTTCGACAAAAATCTGCATCTGTTCTTTAACTGAATTCTGCCCGACAAAGTCTTCGATCAACTGCGGCCGTAATGCTCGATCAAACGCTCTATCTTCCGTGCCGCTCTGGCCAGACGTGATGCGATCCGGTTTGATGCTCATGCGTTCGACATCATCCGTTGTAACGCCATACGGATAAGTTCTTCGACGGGTTCGCCTTCGCTGTAGACGTTGTCAATAGCACGGGCAGCGTCGAGGGGTCGATACCCAAGCGAAACTAATGCAAGTTCAGCTTCTCGTGCCGTTGATTCTTTGTTAGTAGGTACCCGAGCCACTCCGGCAGGCAGTGTATCCAGCCGATCCTTGAGTTCCATCAACAACCGTTCAGCAGTCTTTTTGCCAACGCCGGGGACACGCGTCATGGCGGCGACGTCTTGATCTGCCACGGACGCCGAAAATTCCTCGGGAGTGAGAGAAGACAGCAGCGTCAATCCTAGTTTTGGTCCAATACCATTAACTCTGATCAGGGCTCGGAATAGTTCCCGCTCTGTTAAGGAAGCAAATCCGAACAACGCGTGGGTGTCGTCTCGGACGACGAGATGAGTGTATACGTCTACGTCACCTTCATGGCCCGCGACCATCGCCATGGTTGCGCCCGTTACTTCTGCCTCGTAGGCGACGCCTTGCACGTCGATAATCAGAACGTTATCGCTAATATTGACCACGCGTCCTCGCAAGCGACTGATCATGGCACTCCTTGCTCTCGTTGCCACCGAGTATTGACATGACAGATAGCCACTGCAAGCGCATCGGATGCATCTGTCGACGGGATGCCCCGCAATTCGAGCAAAGCTTGAACCATATGTTGGACCTGACCTTTCGTCGCACGTCCACTACCGACCACGGATTGCTTGATACGACGCGCGGCATATTCATTCACGCCAAGATCGTTCGTCACGGCCGCGGCAATGGCAGCCCCCCGGGCTTGTCCCAGTTTCAAAGCGGACATGGGATTGCGCGCTACAAATACCTCTTCAATCGCGAACTCATCGGGTCGATATCGGTTTATGAGTTCGTCTATGCCTTGGAAAATGTCTTTGAGTCGTGAGGGGAAATCGGGGCCAGTTGTTTCGATACATCCACTGGCGACATAAGTTGGCGACCCTTCCTCTATCCGCACGATGCCATATCCAGTCACGCGAGATCCTGGGTCAATCCCCAAAACAAGAATCATAGGGCCAACACAGAATCTGGGAAGTCGCCGTTCGAATATACGTTTTGAACGTCATCAAGATCTTCGAGAACATCAATTAGAAGCAGAACCTTTTCCGCCGTGTCCGCATCGCACTCATTAGTACTCGACGGAACCATCGTGACTTCCGCATGACCCGGTTCAATGTTCCGAGCACGAAAGGCGTCCACCACATCGCCGAAGCTCTCGAACGTCGTAACCACCGTCAACGCGCCTTCGTCGTCGCCGTCGACGTCTTCTGCACCGACCTCGAGAGCAATATCCATAACCTCGTCTTCATCTGCTCCCGGCGCAAAGCTAATCAGACCGCGCCGATCGAACAAATAGTCAACGGAACCATCCGTTCCTAGGTTCCCGCCGTGCTTCGTAAAAGCATGTCGAACCTCAGCGACAGTGCGGTTCTTGTTGTCGGTCATGGCTTCAACGAGGATTGCCACTCCGCCGGGCCCATAGCCTTCGTAGACGAGCTCTTCGACATCGTTTCCGTCTTGGTCACGCGCCCCTCTTGAGACCGCTCTGTCAATCGTATCTCTCGGCATATTGACCGATAACGCATTATCGACTGCGGCACGTAGGCGCGGATTGTCATCAACAGACGATCCACCAAGTCGAGCGGCGACGGTGACTTCACGAATAACTTTCGTCCACACTTTGGCACGCTTGGCGTCTTGGCGTGCCTTTCGGTGTTTGATGTTGGCCCACTTTGAATGTCCAGCCACGCTTTCCGGTCCCTATTCCCCGCGTATTCGGATCCCGAGCTCGCGAAGTTGGAGCTCATCTACAGAGCTCGGCGCCGACATCAAGAGGCACGAAGCAGTTTGTGTTTTCGGAAACGCAATCACATCCCGTATCGATTCCGTGCCGCTCATGAGCATGATTAATCGATCGAGACCCATGGCTATTCCACCGTGCGGCGGACAGCCGAACTGAAGCGCCTCCAATAGAAATCTAAATTTGTCGACACCCTCTTGACCAATGCCCAGCGCTTCGAATACCGCAATCTGGGTGGCTTTGTCGTGGATTCGAATAGACCCGCCACCCAATTCATACCCGTTCATCACAACATCGTATGCCCTTGCACGCGCCGCTCCAGGATTTGACTGAAACTCACCTAAGTCGCATGTTGGCTGTGTAAAAGGATGATGCTCCGGCACCAAAGCGCCGTCATGTGTTTCTTGGAACATTGGCCAATCGACTACCCAGCAAGGTCGATACCCATCTGATAAGAGGTCCAGATCAGCCGCTAACCGGTTGCGAAGCGCGCCCATGGACTCGTTTACAACCCGTACACGATCGGCACCAAAAAATACGATGTCTCCCGTTTCGGCGCCGACTCTCTCCAACAAACTCAAGATCACATCTTCGGGTAAGAATTTGAGTATCGGCGACTGGACACCATTGATACCGCCGCTTGCGTCGTTAATCTTTATGTATGCGAGACCCTTGGCTCGATACTGGCTAACAAAGTCGGCGTAGTCATCGATCTGCTTGCGAGACAGTATTTCATTGGCCTGGGGTACGCGTAGCGCAACAACTCGACCGTGTGGATCGTTGGCTGGACCATTGAACACTTTGAATTCAACCTCAAGCATCAGATCATCGACGTCGATCAGCTCCAATGGGTTTCGTAGATCGGGGCGATCGGATCCGAATCGCCGCATCGCTTCCGCATGGGTGATGATAGGGAACGTACCCAAATTTACGCCTAACACCTCCGAAAAAAGGCCGGTCAGCATTTCTTCGGTCATCCGCATCATCTCAGCCTCGTCAATAAACGACGCTTCAATATCAATTTGCGTAAATTCTGGCTGGCGATCATGCCGCAGATCCTCGTCGCGGTAGCAACGGGCAATCTGATAATACTTGTCCATCGCGGACATCATGAGCAATTGCTTAAACAGTTGAGGTGACTGAGGAAGAGCAAAAAATTCGCCCGCATGGGTGCGACTTGGGACAAGGTAATCCCTCGCGCCCTCCGGCGTCGCGCTGGTCAATGTCGGGGTTTCGATCTCCCAATAGCCTTCCGACTCGAGAAACCGTCGCACGTGACTCGTGACCGTAGAGCGAAGACGCAGTCGTTCCTGCATCTCGGGTCGACGCAAATCAACGTATCGATACCGAAGCCGCACGTCTTCGCCAGCCGACGAATATTCATCCAACTGAAACGGTGGCGTCGCGGATGCGTTGAGGATTTCCAAGGTGGATCCGAGAACCTCCACCTCCCCCGTCTTCATGTCGGGGTTAATCGTCCCTTCGGGCCTCGCGCGCACACGACCTCGGGCGCGCAATACGAACTCGTTACGCACCGTGTCCGCGACGGCAAAGCTGTCCTCGGTGTCAGGGT
Organism: Pseudomonadales bacterium; assembly: GCA_022448765.1. Lineage (GTDB taxonomy): Bacteria > Pseudomonadota > Gammaproteobacteria > Pseudomonadales > Azotimanducaceae > UBA11889. Next base: position 8,076 of record JAKUTI010000006.1, on the reverse strand, counting down.
CGTAGACCACCTGCGCAATACCGGTGCGGTCACGGATGTCGAGAAAAATAACTCCACCATGATCGCGACGTTTGTGAACCCACCCCGTGAGCTCAACCTCCTCAGCAAGGAAGTTCGAATTCAGTTCACCGCAATAGTGGGTGCGCATCCCGGAAACCTGGCCTGTTAGTTGGAATTTGGGCGCGCGCAGCCTAACACAGGCCCGCAGTTAATCGGAGCTAGATGAGCCCGAGCTGGTGTTTTTTGAGGCCGAGCCCTTGGGTTCTGAGGACGCTTTAGGTTCAGGTTTCTTAGTTGAGTCCGAGGGCTTATCCGATTTTCCGGTCTCTTTCGGCCCATCCCCCTTCGCAGCACCTCCCGCCGAGCTGGATTTGGCGGAACCCGCTTCGTCCGACTTATCTGATCCGCTTTTCTTATCTTCCCCAGCGATATTTTTCTTTTCACCCGATTTGAAGTCCGTTTCATACCAGCCGGCTCCCTTGAGTCGAAAGGCGGCCACCGACACAAGTTTTTTTAGATCGGGTTTACCACACTCCGGACAATCCAAAAGCGGATCCTCACTAATCCGCTGTATCGTCTCGAACTGATGCTCACACGAAACGCACTCATATTCGTATATGGGCACCCGGAAATCTCCTAACCAATCTGAGGCGGCCAGGAAGAATATAGAAATTCCCGGTCAAAAAACATTCCAAGCAAGGATTGCCCACATCCGAGAACCCGTCCCCATCAAAATAAGCGACAAACCTTCGGTACCCCAACCCTACGCCTTTAGATTGGGGGAGACAGGCTCTTGCTGCATCACGGATAATCCCTTCCGATGTTAAGTAGCCAAACCATAATCCCAACCCTCAGGGAAACGCCAACCGACGCCGACGTCGCCAGCCACATCTTGCTTCTTCGCGCAGGATGTATCCGGCAGCTGGCGTCGGGCCTCTACAGTTGGCTTCCATTGGGTCTTCGTGTACTTCGAAAAATCGAGGCCATCGTTCGCGAGGAATTAAACAAAACAGGCGCCGAGGAAATACTCATGCCCGTGGTTCAACCCGCCGAACTTTGGCAAGAAAGCGGGCGGTGGGACGTGATGGGGCCTGAAATGATGAGGATGCGTGATCGTAACGATAGGGATTATGCCCTCGCGCCTACCCATGAAGAAGTTGTGAGTGATCTGATCCGTAAGGTCATCGTAAGCTACAAACAACTTCCTTGTAATCTGTACCAGATCAATACGAAATTCCGCGACGAAATACGGCCCCGGTTTGGTCTTTTGCGAGCCCGAGAATTCGTGATGAAGGACGGTTACTCATTCCATTTGGACGACGCGTCATTCGAATTAACCTACCAGGCTATGTTCGACGCCTACTCCCGAATTCTGGAACGTATCGGCTTGGATTTCAGAGCCGTAGACGCCGACCCAGGGACGATGGGCGACGGCGAAAGTCACGAGTTTCACGTCCTGGCAGAATCCGGCGAAGACGCGATTGCGTTCAGCCCCAACAGTGTCTACGCGGCCAACGTCGAGAAGGCTGAAGCCGTCGCCCCTGGAGAGCTTGGCAAGCCCGAGTTCCCGCTCGAAAAAACCCCCACGCCCAATGTCCACACGATTGAAGACGTCGCGGACCTCTTTGAGGTATCAAAAGAGAAAACGATAAAAACACTGATCGTTCGGGGAACCGATTCCCTAGTGGCACTCGTGCTCCGGGGCGATCATCAACTTAACGAGAAGAAAGCAGCGCGTTTGACAGAGGTCGCCCAACCTTTCCAGTTTGCGAGCGAAGAAGAAATCCGTAGCACACTCGAGTGTGGTCTGGGATCCCTGGGCCCGGTGAATTTAAGTATTCCGATTTGCGTTGATCGTAGTGCGGCAGTCGTCAGCGATTTCGTCTGCGGCGCCAACGAAGATGGCTTCCACTTTACCGGGGCGAATTGGAATCGAGACACTTCCCTTACTCGCGTTGTCGACATCCGCAATGTAGTCGAAGGCGATCCCGCTGCCGATTCCAGCGGTCCCCTCAAATTCATACGGGGTATTGAGGTCGGCCACATCTTTAAGTTAGGAACCAAATACACGACTCCCATGAACATCGCTATTCAGAATGCCGACGGCAACTCGCGAGAACTGATCATGGGTTGTTACGGCATGGGGATATCACGGCTCGTTGCCGCCGCCGTGGAACAGTGCCATGACGAGCAAGGCATCGTCTGGCCAGAATCCATTGCTCCGGCCATGGTCCACATTATCGCCATCAATTACGGCCGTTCCGGCGCCGTTCGCTCAGCAGCACACGAACTCTACGACCAATGTATCGAGGCTGGGATCGACGTATTCCTCGACGACCGCGACGAACGACCGGGCGTCAAATTCGCCGACGCCGATTTGCTTGGCTTACCTCATCGCATTGTTGTAGGTGAGAGAAATCTGTCGGCAGGTCGGCTCGAATACGGTTACCGACGTGGTCCGTTGGAGCTCATTACCCCCACACAGGTGCTGGAGCGGTTGCAGCACTAACTTGGGCTGTCCCAACAGCTTCAAGCAATGACTCCACCGTTTGCGGTCCTATAAGGATGGTAACCAGTTCCCCGTTGGGGTTAATCAAAAGTGTCGTGGGCAAAATCGTAGGGACGGCCAACTCCCACCGGAGTCTTGGGTCCTCCAATAGAACTGGGAAGTTGATACCCATCGTCTTGATTAACGAAGTGAGTGCGTCGCCTTCAACGCCATCATAATTGACGCCAACGACGTGAACCCCCACTTCGGACCCCATCTTCTGGATCTCGTTTAGTTCCGGTATCTCATCGCGGCAGGGTCCACACCACTCCGCCCAATAGTTGACCAGTGTCCATCGACCACGCCAATCCGTTTCTTCGAAGACCCCACCGTCATCGACCTCAATCGTTGCATCCTGACAACCTGAGGTTATCGCAACGACCAGGATGATCAGACTAACTTGCCAATACTTCGTCAAGACTCACGTCCAATTGTTCGTGCCCATAAACGACGCATGCGCGTAGACGGTCGGTAATCGACTCAAATCCATCTATGCCATTTAAGTCCTCAAGCAACATCGTCCCGGACAGAAGCGAATGCAGGGACATAAGAGACACCTCGGTCAAACTGCGCGCAAGCAGCCAGCGGCCTTCATCGGTCGTTTGCAGTAACCGTTCTTGCCGCAACACCGCAATAATTTGTTCACGTTCCTCCCGAGTCATCGGCACGATTCGATTAATGACCGCTTCGGTTACTCTCGAACCATCGACGTGTGCGTCTCGAAGTAATTTCAGCACCCGCACACACTTGATCACAAGCGGTTCAGGGGTAGCTTGGACAACATCTTGGGATAGGGAAAGTGTTCTAACGAAAATCCCCCCCACCAAAATCAATATCCAGACCGTATAAAGCCACATGAGGAAAAAAGGCACCGCCGCAAAGGTCCCGTAGACAGTCGTCACATCGATTTGGGTCACCATGAAGCGAAAGCCGAGTTTACCTATTTGGAAGAATATTGCCGTCAGGACGCCTCCGACGAACGCATGCTTGAAAGGCACAACCGTGTTGGGTACTGCATAAAACAACGCAGTAAACGTCGCGATCGTCGCGACAAGAGGCAACCAGCCCAGCATCACTTCGCTGATCAATGGGGCGTTCTCCGTAACCAACGGGAACGTCAATAGATATGTACTACCGACAATACTCGCGACCAACAAAGGAGGCCCGACGGTAAGTACGGCCCAATAATTGACGAGTCGGGACCAACCCTTCCTTCGGTCATGGATCTGCCAGATATCGTTGAAAGACTTCTCTATCGTGACCAAAAGTAAAAACGACGTGACGAGCAAGATTACCGAACTCGGTCCCGCTAACTGCAGAGCGCGAGATGAAAAGTCTGCTAACTGGCTCTGAATAATTGCACTCGATTCGGGCACGAAATTGCGGAAAATAAAGTTCGACACCTTATCACCAACTTGATCGTATTCTGGGAGGAACGCCAAGGTCCTATAACCAACAGCCATGATGGGAACGATTGAAAACAAGGTGGTGTACGTCAGCGCGGAAGCCGACTTAAAGCAGTCGTAGCCAGTGAACTGCTCGTAGACTTGTCTCCCAAACCAGCGACAATACCCAACGAGATCCGCGCCCATGAATCGATCCCTCCGCGGCGGAAGCCTAGTATAGAGGTCGGGCTTCGATGCTGCCCTCTATAACTATTGGTTAACGACGCAGTCGTTATGCATGATCAGTGGACGATGCGAGGTGCTTCCGGCTTGGAAGCATAGTTTTCCTCCGGCTCGTTTACGGCTGCTTCCATGGTCTGTACCGCAAAACGTCGCGTATTAATTTCTCCCGATACGACCTCCGGAAGCGCGCTCATGAAGAGCTTCATGTGTTCGGTCTGGTAATGCCGCATCAACGCTCCCATGGTTTCCCACTCTTGAAACAGAACCAAGGTGTTCGGGTCCTGTAATCCCACATAAAAGTCGTAGGAAACGCAGCCTTGTTCCAACTGAGTCGCATCCGACATGTCTTGAGCGAGTTCTAACGCCTGCTCTCGCCGTTCCGGCAAGATCGGAATTACCCCGTGAACAATGATCATTCGTTGACCTCCATTACACCCGCACCCACAAGCACATTCGCTACTTCTTCAAGAATAACAGGATCGTCGATTGTCGAAGGAACCTTGTAGGGATCTCCATCAATCATTTGCCGAAGTACCTGCCTTAAGATCTTTCCTGAACGCGTTTTCGGAAGCCGCGGGACCACGCAAACCTTTCGAAAATTGGCAAACGCCCCTACATGCCGGCGTACCATGTGAACCAGTTCCTGCTCCAACGTCGATAGTTCAATATTGAGTCCGTCCTTCAGCAGCACCAGGCCGAGTGGCACTTGGCCTTTGTCTGGATCGCGAATTCCAACGACAGCACACTCTGCAACCGCCGGATGATCCGCAACGACCTCTTCCATTTGACCCGTCGATAACCGATGTCCCGCCACATTCATGACGTCGTCCACTCGTCCCATGATGTAGACGTATCCATCTTCATCGCGGTAACCACCATCTCCTGTCAGGTAATACCCGGGGTATCGAGCCCAATACGAATCCCTATATCGGTCGTGATCCCTCCACACTGTCGGCAACGATCCCGGCGGCAGCGGGGCCTTAATCACAACGTTTCCGTCTTGCCCGGCCTGCAGTTCCTTCCCATCTTCGTCGAGTACTTTGAGATCGTAGCCCGGGACCGGAAACGTTGGTGAACCAGGTCTCGTTTCAACGAGGCCGTATCCCGCCATATTTGAACAAATCGGCCATCCCGTCTCGGTTTGCCACCAATGATCAATGACGGGCACTGTCAATACCTCGTTCAGCCACTGATAGGTCGGAGGATCCAACCGTTCACCAGCCACAAATAAATATTCCAGTGCAGAAAGATCATGTTTCTGCATCAGTTCACAATGAGGGTCCTCTTTACGAATGGCTCGAAATGCGGTCGGCGCAACGAAAAACGTCTTGACCCTATGCTCGGCGAGGACTCGCCAAAAGGTCCCTGCGTCCGGGGTACGCACAGGCTTACCCTCAAATAGCAACGTCGTGCAACCCTTGATCAGCGGCCCATATACGATATAGGAGTGCCCAACCACCCAGCCGACATCGGAAGCCGCCCAATAGACCTCCCCGACACCCGTTCCGTAAATGGCGTTCATACTGTAGTTCAACGCAACCGCATGACCGCCTTGATCGCGCAGTACGCCTTTGGGTCGGCCAGTCGTACCCGACGTATAAAGAATGTACAAAGGATCTAGGGCGTCCAATGCGACCCAAGACGCGTGTTCGGCAGCAGCTTCCCATTTGGCCCAATCGTGATCTCGGCCAGCGATCAAGGGCGCTTCCAACAACTCCCGTTGCAGGACGACGCAAGCTTCTGGTTTGTGTTTCGCGATCCCTATCGCTTCATCCAACAATGGTTTGTACGCAATCACCGACTGGAACTCAATTCCACAAGACGCAGTGAGGACGACTCGTGGACTCGCGTCATCAATCCGCATCGCTAACTCTCGAGCGGCGAAGCCACCGAATACCACCGAATGAACAGCACCAATCCGTGCGCATGCCAGCATTGCGATCACCGCCTCCGGCACCATAGGCATATATATGATGACGCGGTCCCCCTGAACAACATTCAGCGCTCGCAGTCCCCCAGCCACTTTCGCAACACGGTCAGTAAGTTCGCGGTATGTGAACCGTGCCACGGTATCAGTAACCGGCGAGTCATAAATCAACGCGATCTGGTCGCCTCGACCGGCTTCCACATGACGGTCCAAGGCCAACCAAGCCGTATTCAACTTGCCGCCACCGAACCATCGTACAACCCCGTTCGAATCCTCTTCCATGACTCGTTCGGGCGAGTGAAACCAGTCAATTGCCTTGGCTTGTTCCGACCAAAATAGCTCCGGGTGCTCTAAAGATCGTCGGTAATCCTGCTCATAACTCGCAAGCATCATTCAGCGCTCTAACTACTGTTCGTCAAAGGAAGATTAGGGCGTGTAGTGGACACACGTCCATCCCCCAAGCGTCAACCGATTACGCCTTCCTCACGCAACGATCGCAACTCGTCCTCAGCGAAACCGATGCCCGAGAGCACTTCGTTCGAATCTTCTCCTGGGGCCCTTGCTGCGTGCGAAACTTCGGCCGCAGTACGACTAAACCTAGGAGATGGCGAAGGTTGAACAACACCGTCTAGCTCGATGAACGTACCTCGGTGTACGTTGTGAGGATGCGCAGGAGCTTCAAAAACCGATAGGACGGGCGCAAAGCATACGTCGGTCCCTTCCATAATCTCGCACCATTCGTCTCTTGTTTTCGTCTTGAAGACTTCTTCAAGTTCATCCCTAAAGCCGGACCATTGGTCTTTATCCATTTGTGGTCCAAAACGATTCGCATCAACGCCCGCCTTTTCCACCAACAGCTGATAGAACTGCGGCTCAATCGATCCAACACACACGTGTTCCTCATCTTTGGTTTCATACGTGTTGTAAAAATGGGAACCACCATCCAGCAAGTTGGTTCCACGTTTATCGTCAAAGCCCCGACCCGCCATGGAAAAGAACATGGCCATAAGTGAAGCCGCCCCATCCACCATAGCTGCGTCTACCACCTGTCCCTTGCCCGATTTTTGTGCCTCCAGGAGCGCGCAAACCAATCCGTACGCGAGAAGCATGCCGCCACCACCGAAGTCCCCGATAAGATTCAAAGGGGGGACAGGCTTCCCGCCTGGCTCACCGATGGCGTGCAGTGCCCCCGACAACCCGATGTAGTTAATGTCATGACCGGCAGCCTGAGCGAGAGGGCCATCTTGGCCCCACCCGGTCATACGCCCGTATACCAATTTTTCGTTACGTGCCATGCATTCATCCGGGCCTAAACCAAGCCGCTCTGTCACGCCGGGTCGAAATCCTTCAAAGAGCGCGTCGGCAGATTCAACCAGCTTGAGCACAATCTCGGTTCCCGCCGGGCTCTTTAGATCAACGGCCACGGACCGTCGATTGCGTTGAAGCACATCGTTGGGTGAGCCAATACCTTTCGCGATCCGATCCACTCGGATAACTTCAGCGCCCATATCCGACAACATCATGCCGCAAAACGGCCCCGGCCCTATGCCAGCAAGTTCAATGATTCGAAACCCATTTAACGGACCCATAGCACACCCCTAATACCCTGCAATCGTTGGAGTGTATCCGGGATATCCCCACGAATCAGCACCCCCCGTCAGCGTTGCCGACGATTTAATACCTATGCAGTTTCGTTTGCTTTCGATCCATATCGAAACAGTGTCACGTTCTCGGCACTGGACAGATTTTGGACCGACGCAAATTGCCGGTATAACTTATTGCTACTGATCAATTCGTCGTGGGACCCCTCGCCGAGGATGCAGCCACGATCAAACACAATAATGCGATCAGCTTGCAAGACCGTCGATAGCCGGTGCGCGACAATAAGTACCGTCCTCTTTCCGTGCTGGCGGGAAATAGTGTGTCGGATCGCTTCCTCGCTTCTTGGGTCTAGGGCACTCGTCGCCTCGTCC
>JAKUTI010000059.1 GCA_022448765.1 Pseudomonadales bacterium | reverse complement strand
GTTCGCGAGGCAGATCGCAAGAGCGTGGTCTTCGGCGAGTCGGTCGACGTGGTGTTCGAGAGCGTATAAACCTGCCGCAGCCAGGACGCCTGATTGCCGCATGCCACCGCCAAGCATCTTGCGCCAACGCCGAGCGGTGTGAATAAAGACCCTAGATCCAACGAGGACAGAACCCGCAGGTGCCCCAAGGCCTTTGGATAGACAGATCGAAACCGAATCGACAAGGGAGCCGTACGCGGAGACGGGAACGCCCTCGGTGATGGCGGCATTGAATAAGCGAGCGCCGTCCAGGTGCAGGTTGAGTTCGTAGCGGTCGCAAACGTCGGCGGCTTGCGCGACGTAATCCACGCTCAGCGGCTTGCCGGCTTGCGTATTTTCAAGGCACAAAAGACGAGTATGAGCGAAGTGATAATCGTCGGGCTTGATTGCTGCGATTACGGCGTCGAGGTCGAGTGTCCCGTCGGCTTCGAAGGGCAAGGGTTGGGGTTGAATCCCACCCAAGACCGCGGCTCCACCGGCTTCAAATCGATAGGTATGAGCCTCTTCCCCCGCAATGTACTCATCTCCCCGACGACAGTGACTCAACAAGGCGCATAAGTTGGATTGAGTTCCGCTGGCAACGAACAGGCCTTCGTCAGCACCGAGAAGATCGGCAACAAGCTGTTCTAGTTTGTTCACCGTAGGATCCTCTCCGTACACATCGTCACCAACTTCCGCTCGGGCCATCGCTTCACGCATAGCCTCTGTGGGTTGGGTAACCGTGTCAGAGCGGAGATCGATCGACATGTTAGGACCTAGGCTCGACGCCTGATCGGGCTGTTAGTTAGCCGCAGCTAGAGAGACGTTGTAGACACCCGCTTGGCGCGCGGAATCCATGACGAGAATCATGGTCTCCGTTTTTGAGTCTTTGTGCGGTTGGATGATGACAGGCGCTTCGGGGTTTTCAGCGTGAAGTCGTTCAATGTTTGCCCGGACAGAGCGGGCGTCCACGTCGCGTTGCGCGATCATGATGCGGTCGCGATTCGTAATCCTAACAACAATACTCTTTTTGTCTGGATCGACGGTTTTGGGTTTGTCGTCTTCGGGTTGATTTACGTCGAGGCCGATTTCTTTGACGAAAGTCGCGGTCACGATAAAGAAGATGAGCATGATGAACACCACGTCCAACATAGGCGTCAGGTTGATCTTTTCGTCGTGTTCGCTGTCGCTGCTAGATCCGAAGCCTCTACGCACGAGATGTCCTCAACTTCCGTGAGCGGCAGCTATGTTACCGCTAATTACGGGGATTTCCACCGCGACCGAGGGTTTTTAAGATTCTGATGAGAGGTATCGTCCAAACGATCAAACAAACGGTGACAAGCGTCGTACTCAATGGCGACTTGAAGAAAATGGTTAACGAACCCTCAGAGAGATACAACGTACGCCGTAAGTTCTCCTCCAGCATTCCACTCAGAATAAATCCCAGCAACAAAGGTGCTAAAGGAAAACCGGCGGACCGAAGTATGAATGCGGCCAAACCGATCCCGAGCATTAGGAAGATGTCAAACGGATTCATGGTTGTTAGGTATACGCCGAGCATGGAGAACGCGATGACGAAAGGGATGAGTATTTTTCGTGATAGATAAATGATCCGGGAGATATATGGGATTAACGGTAGATTTAACGCTAACAATATGAGGTTGCCGATATACATCGACACAATGACGCCCCAGAAAACGTTTGGCTCTGTTTCGAGTAGCCGCGGTCCAGGTTGAATACCATAACTGAGCATTACGCCGAGCAAGATCGCCGTCGTCCCTGAGCCCGGTATACCTAGTGTCAAGAGTGGAACGAACGACCCGGTACACGCAGCGTTGTTTGCGGATTCGGGTGCAGCTATTCCTCGAACACGGCTTTCCTCTTTATGGAGACGGCGTTCTGTATCGTAGGCAATGAAGCTTGCGAGAGTAGCGCCGGCGCCGGGTAAAACCCCGATCAGGAAACCCAAGATGGAACTTCGCGATACCGTTGGTGCCATCTCTCGAGCATCGCCGGGATAAAGCCGCACGCTCGTTTTGCCGGACGAAGGGATTGGACCCGCGGAACCATCCGCCGTCATCCGGAATGCTTCCGCTAGCGCGAACGTCGCCATCGCCAAAAGAATGAAGGGTATTCCGTCCAATAGGTCGAGTTGACCGAACGTAAATCGCTGTACGCCGGCCGATGGATCAGTACCGATAGTACCCAACATAAGACCGATAACGGCGGCAATGAGTGATGTGAGAACTTGGCCACGATCTGCGAACGCTGCAATGCTGCTAAGTGCGATGACGATAATGAGAGCGTAATCGGGAGATTGAAATTGGACTGCTATCGCTGCGAGAGAGGATGCGAACAGCAATAACGCGATGGCACCTAATGAGCCACCAACAAATGATGAGTAGGCAGCTATAGCGAGCGCTCGCCCAGCTTGGCCGGCACGAGCCATCGGATATCCGTCAAAAGACGTGGCAACCGTCGAGGCTACGCCAGGCGCATTGACCAAGATCGATGAAGTAGAGCCGCCGAAGACGGCACCGTAATAGACGCCGGCCATCATAATGAGTCCTGCAGCCGGGTCGAGCCCGTAGCTGATCGGGATCATCAGCGCGATGGCGGTGATGGGTCCAAGACCCGGCATCATGCCGATAAACGTTCCTGCGACGCATCCGAGGACAACCCAGCAAAGGTTGATAGGGTCGACCGCTGTCGCGATGCCGGTGCTTATGCCGTCCCACACAGCGGTCAGTTCCAAATTAAACCGGATTCAACGTAGATGCCGAGCAGGATTTCGATCAGTAACCAACCACCCAAACTAGTAAGCAGAGGCGAAAGGATGACGATGTGCCAGCGTCTTTCCTTCATGATCAATAGACAACTCACTAGTAGCAAAGTAAGCGCCGGCCAGACGCCAACCCAGGGAAGAAGGAGTCCGAAGCAGATGATGGATGCAGATATCAAAATGAACGGGCCGAGATTTTTCCTGGGGACGTTCAGTTGCATACCCCTGACCAACAAAAGTGCTGAAAGCACGATTAATACTGCCCCGTACGCGAGTGGCAGCGTCCGAGAGTTTACTGTTTCCGCCGCGGACCAAGGGTCGAGGGTGATTCGATAGGTAAACACTAGATAAAGCGCTCCGAGCGCGAGTAAGACAAGCGGCAGAACGCGTCCTTTCAATTGATGAACCCGAGTTTGGTTAGGATTTCACGGAGCAAGCTCTCCTGGTCGAGCAGGTAGTCGCCGAATGCATCGCCGGTGAGATTTAACGCTGCCCAACCCCGCCTCTCTAGCGTGGTGTTCCAATTGTTCGTTTCGCTTAAATCGTCAAATTGCGTAATAAGTTCGGTCTTTCGTTCAGTCGTCACTCGTGGTTGAGCGAAGATGCCGCGCCAGTTGGCAAAGGCAACGTCATGGCCGAACTCTTGCAACGTTGGTACATCGGCGATTGCTTCAATCCGCTTGGCCGCGGTTACCGCAAGAGCTCTTGCTTGGCGGGCGTCTAGAAACGGCATGGTTTCACCCAATCCCGTCGAGAGTATCCGGACCTCGCCACTCAATAACGCCAGCATAGCTTTTGCGCCACCATCGTAAGGCAGATAACGTACTTCTCGCGCGTTGACGCCAATGGAATCAAGTGCGAGCGCGAGCACAATGTGGTCGAGACTTCCACGCGCTGAACCACCACCCACAACGATCGAGGATGGATCTTTCTTAAACGCGGTTTCAAGTTGATCCCATGACAAAATAGAATCGTCCGCGCGGACCACGAAAATTCCATAATCTGCAATCAGACCGGCGATAGGCGTGAGGTTGCGAAAACTTTGTGGGAACAAGCCTTGCAAGCTTCTGACAATGAGAGGTGTTGAATTAACGAGCACCGCATCTTGGTAACGTGAACGATTTCCGAGGTACTGACTGAGGGCCCTACCGCCGCCGCCACCAGGCATATTTTCGTAACTGATGGCTTCGTACTGATTGATTGCTTTTAGGGTTCTGCCTATTTCGCGCGCGGTACCGTCAAGTCCGCCGCCCGGTCCAGCAGGAATGACAAAGTGTAATCGGTCCGCGTAACCGTATGACGCCACGGATAAAAGTAGCGCGAGACCTATTCTTCGCGGGCATCGCATTCAAGTATTAAGGAAGTTGAGTGGCAGCCCGGGTGTGTCCCAGGTCATGCTAACAAGCTGTCCGATTGACGATAGCGTAATGAACGCCGTCTGAAGACCCTTTCCACCAAAACAAATATTCGTGGTGAGGGGATCTGGCATCGGAACAAATGATGGTGCTTTGTTTTGAGGAGACAAAGTTGTAACACCCCCGTCGATGAGGGTTGCAACACAAACGCCTCCGTCTGCGTCCACGGCAAGTGAATCGAATAGGAAATAGCCACTCCGGCCTTGTAGCAAACGTCCGCCGTCGGGTCGGTCCGCCCGTTCACGTTTCAAGACACCGGGTTCCGTTAGGGGGAATGCCCAAAGTCGGCCTGTTGGAGTCTCAGCCACGTAAAGTTCGTCCTCGTCAGGTGAGAGCCCAATACCGTTCGGACTCTCTAACGGGAAAATGACTTCTTCAATACTTTCGCCGTCGGCGTGGGCATAAAAAACACCGGTGCGGTCTTGATCCCGTGCCCTATTTTTCCCGTGATCTGTGAACCAGAACCCACCAGATTGGTCGAAAATGAGGTCATTAGGTCCGCACAGAGGAACGTCGCCGGCGTGTGTGTAGAGCGTTTCGACCTCGCCCGTTTCGAGGTTTACCCGTTCGATGCTCCCACCTTGGTAATTCTCAGCCTGCTCTCCAGGGAAAATGCGTCCATTCCTTTCAACCCAGTTGAAGCCCCCATTGTTGCAGATGTAGCAGTAGCCCCCGGGTCCCATTGCCGCACCATTTGGGCCCCCACCGATCTCGGCGATGACTTCGGTATTGCTGTTCGGTAAAACACGAGTAAGGGTGGCGCGTTCGATTTCTACCAAGATGATTGAGCCATCTGGGATGGCGATTGGGCCTTCGGGGAAACGTAATCCGCTGGCGACTAAGGTAGGGTTTCCACTCATGAGAATCCTATATGGTTGATTGCGAAGATAGCGGCTGATACGACCTTGTAGTATTAGAGCAGTTTGTCATGTCGTCGGGTATGGAGTAATCACATTGATTAGGTTGGGCTTTGTTTGTTTAGTTTGCGCCGTCACGTTATCCGGATGCCAAAATTACATGGTGGGTTCTGAAGGACGGACAGTCGGAGAATTTACCGATGATCGAGGAATTCATGCAATCGTCAAGGTCCGCCTGATCAAAGAGGCGGACATTGTGGCAAGGCGTATTAACGTCGACGTGCATAAGGGCGTGGTGACGCTCTTTGGAAGGGTTCGGTCCCACTCAGAGCGTCTTCTGGCAAAGGAGCTGGTCGCCAGTGTTAAAGGTGTGCGCAAGGTAGAAGATCGATTGTTGGTCAGGCCTTGATGCTTCGTCTCTTTCGGGGCGTCGATTTACGCACTCTGGAGACTAGCGTATCGATCTACTTCTCGATTGAGGTGAGTAATTTAAGTAGCTGAAATATAAAGTTATTATTTTATTTCTACAGAGGCGAATCTATGGGTTTGTCGAGGTCTTTAAGCCAATCTTGCGGTCGTAGGTAGTTGAGAATTAATTCGGCTTCACGCGATCCGGGTTCGGGGCGGTGGTCGTATTTCCATACGGCGCGCGGAGGTAGCGAGGCAAGCACGGCCTCTATACGTCGCCCCGACTGCAAGCCATAACGTGTTCCTCTGTCGACAGCGAGATTGAATTCGGCGTACCGGCCCCTGCGCATGAGCATCCATTGCTCTTCATCCTCATTCCAGGGCGTGTTGTGTCTACGCAGAAAAATTGGTTTGTAACCCAGCAAGAAAGCACCGCCCACAGCTGATACGAACGACTGGCTGGATTCAAATCCCCCTTCTTTCCAATCGTCGAAAAAGAGCCCGCCCACGCCGCGCAATTCTCCACGATGTGGGAGGAAAAAGTATTCGTCACATTGTGATTTGAGTTTGCGATAGCGTTTGTCGGAACCGCAGGCTAAACGTGCGTTTTGGTGCCATTGGATAACGTCTTCTTGATAAGGGTAATAGGGCGTGAGATCGAAACCGCCACCGAAATACCAAACAGGGTCATCGGAGTCGACCAAGAAAAATCGAAGATTCATGTGGGTGGTAGGTACGTGCGGATTACGTGGGTGGACGATGACGGAGATCGAGGTTGCTTGAAAAGGTAATCCTTGAAGGTCCGGATTGCGGTCCGTTGCCGCCTGGGGCAGAGATGGACCAAGACTATGCGTGAATTGAACAGCGGCTTTTTCGATGTGTTTGCCATTGCTAAGCACGCGAGGTCGAGACAATCCGCCACCCGACGTCTCAAGATCGTTTCCCTGGCAGTTAGCGCTTTGATCGAGCCCCGAGAGCGTTTGAATGATCTCTTGCTGTAGATCCAGGAATTTCTCGCGAACCGCGATGATCGATACGCTCATATTGCGCGCGCGTTCTTGAAAGTGGCGATGTCGTTTTTGTCGAACCCCAATGATTCGAGAATTTCGTTGGTGTGTTCGCCAAGGGTAGGTGCTCGACGACGTATGCTCACGTCAAGTGTAGAAAAGTCCATCGGCATCGTTGCGATGGGTGCAGCAATATCAATTCCCGGGTATTCGACGGCCTCGAGGAAGCCCATTGCTTGAACTTGCTCATTATCAAGAGCTCCCTGCGGCGATAGAACTTCTGCGCAGGGAATTCTCACCTCTTCGAGCTCGGTTATCGCCTCAGCGGTCGTTCGGGCACCGGTCCAAGTTTGCATCCGGTCACTGATATCGACCGCGTGTATTCCTCGGGTTTCGTCCGTTGCGTACTTGGGGTCCGTCCGCCATAAGTCTTCGCCCATCAAGCCAGCCCAGCGCTGATAAAGTGGATTACCCACGACTTGAACGAGTATCCAACCGTCCTTGGTTCGGAAGGTGTCTGACGGCGCTGAAGTTTGTCCGCGGTTTCCGCTGCCCGAACGGTTCGTCTGGAGCAGTGCCTGTTCAATCAGCGTGCCGTTTGCGATCGATAAAGCGGATGCGAGAAGACACCCTTGAACATGTTGACCCTCGCCGGTGTTGTTGCGATGAATGATTGCGGCAAGGGTCGCCATGGCGTTTAAGCTTGCCGTCGTAAAATCAACGTAGGGAAAATAGTTTTTCGTTGGCTCGTCGGCATTGCCCGTCATGTGCATATTCCCCGACATTGCTTGAGCCACGCCGTCAAACCCAACCCGCTTTGCATAAGGACCTGACGCACCAAAGGCGGTGCTCGTTGTCAGGATGATGTCGGGTTTTTGCGTGCGCAGGCTTTCGTAATCGAGAGCCATCGAAGCGAGGGTATCGGGAGGTAGATTGGCGATGACAACATCCGTTGTAGGAATCAGTCGATCCAAGATTTGATGGCCTTCGGGCGTACGTGGATTGAGCGTTAGACCTCGTTTGTTTCGGTTTAGCTGCATAAAACTCGCGCCGTCTCCAGTTTGCGAGACCGGTGAGGTGAATCGATCTTCGCTCCCGTCGACTTTTTCTATTCGAATGACGTCAGCCCCGAGGTCACCTAGCAAAGCGGCGCAAAATGGACCAGCGATGTAGCGCCCGAAATCCAATACGCGAACATCGTTCAGTAACTGCATCTGGTGACACTCCCTTATCTCGGATCACCGGGAAAGCGAGTCGGCTCCGGCGAAACTAAACTAACTAATTGCCATTATGCAGTAGAATCGGCGCCGAAATGGACCTCGTCAATAAACACCTCGATGGCGCGTGGAAGCTCTTTGAGCGAGCCTGTGAACATCTAAAAGGTCGCGCTATCGATGACGTCCAAATCGAACTTTACGACTTGGCGTTCAGCCTTGCCGAACTGGTGGCTTCTAGGGTCATGCTCGAATACGCCGGCCGTCCAGCGGAAAATACTGAACAGGCTCTAAAGCAGGCGGTGACCGAGTCTTTTGTAGCGGAAACGGTGGCTTCGGTTCATAGCAGAGTTCGACTGCGTCCCAGCGCGTACGGCTTCAAAGCGGCGGAGCTTGATAACGAGTATTTGGCACTAACCGATATCGCGCTCGAACCCGGGCGTTTGGCGAAACTTGGCCAGCTTTTTCGTGACCGTGATGGCCGACTCCCGATCGACCACCTCGATGAAGAGACTACGCTGATGCGATCGTCGTTTCGCCAGTTTGCCCAAGAACAGGTGGTACCACTTGCCGAGCAAATACATCGCGATGATCTTCTGGTGCCGGACTCGATCATCGACGGGGTGCGTGAATTGGGCTGTTTCGGCCTTTCTGTTCCAGAGAAGTATGGAGGGTTGAAGCCGGATGGGGAGGAGAACAGCCTTGGTATGGTTGTGGTCACTGAAGAGCTCTCTCGGGCCTCGCTCGGTGCTGCCGGCAGTTTGATTACACGACCGGAAATCATGGCGCGGGCAATACTAGAAGGGGGGAGCGATGAGCAAAAACAACGGTGGTTGCCGGGCATTGCGCGCGGCGACCCCTTGGTCGCTATTTCGGTAACTGAGCCCGGTACTGGATCGGATGTTGCCTCGGTTTCTTTGCGCGCGACGCCGACTAACGGTGGGTGGTTGCTCAACGGGGGTAAGACTTGGTGTACTTTTGCGGGGAAAGCTGGCGCGATTCTTGTGCTGGCACGCTCTGAGCCCGACGTAACGCCACCACACAGGGGGCTATCCCTCTTTGTTGTGGAGAAGCCCGAATTCGACGGCCATTCCTTCGAATTTGAATCTCCCGGGGGCGGTCGCGTTTCGGGTCAAGCTATAGCGACGCTCGGCTACCGGGGTATGCATTCGTTTGAGATGTTTTACGATGATTTTTTTGTTCCAAACGAGAATCTTGTTGGTGATGAACGTGGTCGCGGTAAGGGATTTTATTTCACTATGCGGGGGTTTTCCGGAGGTCGCTTGCAGACCGCGGCGCGCGCCTCGGGTCTGATGCAGGCGTCGTTTGAAGCTGCCCTGGCTTATGCGGAACAGCGAAACGTGTTTCAAAGGACGGTTGCGGACTATCCTCTAACGCTCCAGAAAATTGGTCGGATCGGTTCAACCATCACGGCCGTGCGTCAGTTTGGTTACGTTGTTGCAGGTCTTATGGACCGAGATAAAGGACAGATGGAAGCGAGCTTGGTGAAGCTATTTGCTTGCCGAGCGGCTGAGTGGATAACCCGTGAGGGATTACAGATTCATGGCGGGTTAGGGTATGCCGAAGAAATGGCGGTCAGTCGTTATTTTGTCGATGCCCGTGTGCTTTCCATTTTTGAGGGTGCCGAGGAAACGTTAGCCCTCCGCGTTGTTGGAAAATCGTTGCTCGAGGATGGCTACGATATGTTCGACCCGTAAAGTACGACGCGTTAGCCAACGACTCGTTATTTAGCAGATCCGCTCTATACGCTTAGCTTCTTAGCAAACTTTGTTGGAGGATGTCTCGGCGCCGTTCTTGGATAGATCGTGACCATCATTCGCCGGTCGAGGTGCTTGTTGATTGATGCTCTCGAATTAAGTTAACGCCGTGCGCCACGGCCACCGTGATTACGCCAGTAATCGTCAATACGATTTCGTTATCGTGACCGAAGACGTGCGAAACCCCGGTCGCCATAACGACGAGTCCAATCATTCCAATGATCAAAGTTCCCAAAGCGCGGTGTCGCCGCCACGAGGAAAAAAACGCAACGCCTCCAATGGGTAGTGCTAAAGCTAACAAGACGAAGTGCGCGAGCGTATCCTGATCAGATAACAGGCCGAGTGACGTGGGGAAGCTAATTGCGGCAACGGGAAGAGCTACACAATGAAGTAAGCAAAGTCCTGAAAGGGTCAGCCCTAGAGCATCGAAGCGCATAGATTTGTCGAATCGAAAAGGCTGCTGACTATACCAGGGCATGGTTGTCGACGTCGTAAATAACCTGATGGGATTCAATTCTCCAAGCTTTGGGGTGGGCGAAAAGATAAGAACGTGTTGTCACCTAACAACACGAAAAATACCCTGGCGATAGAAGACTTCCTCTGTCGATGTTCAGAACGAATAACATGCAACAGTTGAACCGGCGTTATAACAATTCGGGCTGGCCGACCTTTTCTAACGGGTCGTCGTCGACGTAATTCGGTAAGTTGTCCCCATAATTCACAGGTTATCCACAGGAAGGAGACTTGTTATGCATTTGGTCACTTTCCGTAAAGATGATGAAAAGTTCGATCTAACAGGGCGCATTGTCTAGTCCTCTACGACTGTTAGTTAACCAGAATAGTCCATTCGCTGGCTGGGTTTAGGACAGCTACTTGTTTTGAGAATCTCTGCGTTGCAGAGAAGTGTCTGTCTTTGTCGTCGGTCTCAGCGCATTTGTTGTCGTGCTGATCCAATGAGTTTTTTGCCATAGGGCGGACGGAGTCCGGCAAGTTCCGCCACATTAAAGCGTGATTGGGTGAAAACGGCTTTCGCGTGGCTAAATCGCTTGAACCCGTCGATCCCGTGGTACGAGCCCATACCTGACGGTCCGATGCCCCCGAACGGAAGATCTTCTTGGGCAACATGCATAACCACGTCGTTTACGGTGACGCCCCCTGAGGTTGTGCGTGATAGGACGTGTTTTTCCTCCTTCGAATCATCGCCGTAGTAGTAAAGTCCCAACGGTCGGGGACGTCGGTTAATTTCCGAAATCGATTCGTCAACGTCACCGTAACTTTTCACGGGAAGAATCGGCCCAAAAATTTCGTCCTGCATAAGTTGTAAGTCGTCGGGCGGATCGATGACTAAAGTCGGTGGGATTTTGTGGTGAGGTTGTTGCCCAAAGTCTTCGTTGCTCGGATTGATCTCCGCGACACGTGTGCCACGTTCGCGCGCTTCGTTCACGTATCCTGTTAGTCGATCAAAGTGGCGCTGATTGACAACGGATGTGTAGTCGGGGTTGTCGACCAGCGTTGGATACATCCGACTAACGGATCGCTCACTCGCTTCAACGAATTGTTCGATGCTCTCCCGCGGTACGAAGACATAGTCGGGCGCGAGGCAAATTTGTCCAGCGTTGAGCATTTTCCCCGTCATGATGGAGTCCGTCGTCTTTTGTAGGTTTGCACTACGACCGACGATCACGGGAGATTTACCTCCAAGCTCAAGTGTGACGGGCACCAGATTTTCTGCGGCTGCTCGCATAACGTGATAAGCGACAGAGGTGGCTCCGGTAAACAGTAAGTGATCGAACGGCAAGCTGGAAAAGGTTGATCCGGTTTCGGGGCCCCCGGTGACGACGGCGATTTCGGATTGATCAAAGGCCGCATGGAAGAGTTCCACTAACGCCTCTGAAGTCGCTGGTGTGTATTCGGAGGGCTTGATCATGCATCGATTTCCCGCGGAGAGAACGCCGGCCAATGGAGCGACCGTCAGATTGACTGGGAAGTTCCAGGGACTAATCAGACCCACCACGCCAAGCGGCTGGTATTCCACCCGAGCTTTGGCACCGAGGAGATTCAGTGGAAACGGGCCGGCTTTACGTTTTTCCGGGCGCGTCCACTCTTTCATCCGTTTTTGCGCGATTCGCAACGGACCGATGGACCCGGCGATATCGGTGAACAACGACTGGTGCGTACTTCGATGACCGAAGTCCGACGACATTGCGTCGATCAGCATAGACTCGCCTGATTTGACGAGGTTGATGACACGTTCTAGACGATCGATGCGGGTCTTCAATGCGACTGCCCCTTCCTTAAGAAAGTCCGATCGCTGGCACTCGAGGACGCTCTCCATTTCGTCCTTGTTGGGTTCGTGCATTTTGTTTTCCCCCGTCAATAGTGTTGATGTAGGGCGGCAGGTTACGCTGGATCAGTCCGGATTAAAAAGTAGGTCGATCGACTAGTCGATGTGGTCGGATATAACTCGGATTGTGCCTGCGCTACCGTCGACCTCAACGATTTGTCCATCCTGCAACACGTTAGTGACGTCGGGAATTCCAGCAACACAGGGTTTGCCGTATTCTCGGGCAACCAGAGCTCCGTGCTGCAGTTCGCCCCCGATCTCTAGGATCACTGCCCCCGCGTTGATGAAAAGGGGTGTCCAGCCAGGATCCGTGGTGACCGCCGTTAAGATGTCGCCGGGTTCTATTTCCTTTTCAAAGGGGTTGTTGAGCACTTTGATCGGACCGACGACTGTTCCGGGTGATATAGGCGAGCCTTTGAAGGTACCCGGCTCCGTTTTTTTGTTGGGACGCAGAATACGTCCGCGCGAATCGATAGCCATCGGGAAATGCTTTACCCGTGCTTGCAGGTTGTGAAAATTTGCGCCGCGTGAAATCGCAGCCGCACGAAGGTCGAAATCGGGTACCTGGAGCGCACGGTCAATTTCGTTGATGGACAGGTCAAATATTTGTTCCCGCGTGTCGAGCCGATCTTGGCTGACAAATTGATCTGCATGGTGCAGCACACGGGTTCGAAATCGCCCAAATACCTGCATGATGTGATGCTTGATGAGTTCGCGCGATCGTG
>JAKUTI010000058.1 GCA_022448765.1 Pseudomonadales bacterium | reverse complement strand
CTGCGCGCTCGGGTTTGAGCCGGCGACCTCATAGCGTTCGTCCGTATCATTAGCGGCCGACCGTAGCGCTTCTCCAATGGCCCCGTAGCCCAGATGCCATTTGCCGATCATGCCGGTGGCGTATCCGTCCGCCTTAAGCACATCGGCTATCGTGCGCTCGTCGATGCTCATGCCGTTCTCGACGTCCCGACCCGCCGGGTTGAACTCCCAGCCGTGACGCTGCTGGTAGCGGCCGGTCAGGAGCCCTGCCCTGGAAGGACTGCAGACCGCATGGGTCATGTAGCCCTGGGTAAAGCGTACGCCGGTTGCTGCCAACTGATCGATGTTGGGCGTGTTAATGACTTCACCGCCATAAACACTTAGGTCCCCGATGCCGAGATCGTCGGCAAAGACGAAGACGATGTTGGGCGGCCGCTCTGCCGTTGGCGGGTCGACCTGTTTCACCGCGGCGTCTTGTGTGTCGCAGCCGCTGAAGAAAGGCGTCAGCACCAACGCTGCAACCAGTGCAAACGCGCGTCTCCCTGCGTGAGTCATGTGAGTCTCTCGTGCCGGTGAGCCGTGAACTTTGCCATCAATACTAGAAGGCAGCCGTTTCGTCCGAAGTCTTGAAAGAGTTTTCAGGATCCCTCGTATTAAGTAAAGGACGACTCCCTAGAAGGGAGTCGAACTCTTTTCTTACGATCACCTTTGGGACCACAATTTTGAGGAGTGGATTACTAAAGATTGTTCGGGTTACCTCGTGAGCGCGCTGATGCTGGTGCTCTGCCCTCAGGATGTGAACCAAGTATTTATGGGGTACGGATTTACATTCTCGGTCTGTTGCTAGCGTAGTTTTTTCCACCCGACGTCAATTGGAATTCTTCACCTGTTTCCAAGTTAATCTTCCAGATTTCACAACCTTTTCTTGAATCACAACCGTTACCAGTTACCCAATCTGCCGTTCTGTCAGACTCAAAAACCAACCACTTCCCGTCCCTTGAAAACCAGGGATGACCTTCATTGCCCGAACTATCAGTTATATTTTTGGCATTGCCACCATTAGCGTCCGCTAGTCTAATTTCGTCCGATTCGGATTCGGCATTGCTCTGCCAAGCTAGTAGTCGGCCATCAGGAGAGATTGCGGGTCTCCGATGCAAGTATTTATCATCGGTAAGCATACGAATGCGGGCATTTAAGCCCCGTCCTGATATTCGAGCTAATGAAACCTCCCGAGGGATTAGGCCTCTGTTTTTTTCGTGCATGAAGACAATGCTATTGCTTGAATCGGCGACCCCGTTAGAGGCAAGCCAATTAATTTCATAGTCACGGGGCGGTAAACCAGACCATAGCGAACGACGCCGTGGTCGAGAATCCTTGTGGTAGACAATTAAGTCATCTCCCAGGGGTGAAAGAGTGGCGTGATGAAGAGCTGCTCCATTTTCCTCTATAACTATCTGTCTTTCTCCGGTGTAAATATCTAGGCTAATTAATTTCGCCTCAACGCTTTTACCCATTGTGTCATGCGAGAATTCGGCATAAAGAACCCTGCGTTGATCTGCATAAAAAGAAGGATGGTCATCATATCGAGTGCCAAAAGTTAATTGGGTTAGACGTGACCCATCTTCCTCCATAATCCACAATTTTGAATTTCTAGTGACTTCGCCAGTAGATTCGTCGAAATGCGTTCGGCAAAAAACGATTGGATTCTTATACGCGTCCAAAGTAATTTGGCCATAGGCGACACTGGCAAACAAAAGACAGCTTAGAAAACCGTTTTTTATTACTAATTTGTTCAATGCCATCTCCGGTGTTTATGGGGTCTGTGGCGGACATAAAACGCGGATGGCGTCCCCTAGGGGAGTGAACCCGCCCGTCGTTATTGGGCTGTTGGTTAAATCTTAGCCGCCACGCCACCATCGACGTTAATTATTTCGCCGGTAATGAAACGCGATTCGGCGCATGCTAAGAATAAAACCAGTTGCGCGACGTCTCGCGGATAACCTGGACCCTGAACAATCTGCACGTAATCCATGAATTTCTCGAAGACGTGATGGCCGCCATCGGGATCGTTGATCGTGCCTCTCGTAGCGCCTGGCGTGAGAATTTGACCGGGTCGCACGCAATTGACACGAATATTGTGTCGACCGCCTGCGCCCGCCATGTAGTGGGTCAACGCATCGACGCCGGCCTTCGCCACGGTATAGGAAGCAGACGTGGTTCCGAATTCGTCTCGCATTCGAGGGCTGAGCCCTATCTGGGCAGCCAATGAAGACATATTGACGATAGCGCCACCGCCGGCGGCGACCAAGTGGGGCCACGCGGCTCGGCTAACATAAAACGTACCGGTAAGGTTGACGTTGATGATGCCGTTCCATTGCTCGTCCGATTCGTTAGGAAATTCGCCGCCCCCTCCGCCTCCTGCGTTATTGAACAGGACGTCAATCCGTCCGTGAGTTTCCGCCGCAAGTTTGATCGCTCGTGATACAGATTCGACGTCGCCCACGTCGCAAAAAATAAATTTGGCATCACCACCGGATGCGTTGATCCGAGCTTCAACTTCACGTCCTTCTGATTCTCGACGTGCCATAAGGAATACATGGGCGCCCTCTTCGGCAAATAGTGTTGCAGTATCTTCCCCGATACCACTGTTGCCACCCGTGACAACGGCAACTTTGTTCTCCAATCGTTTTGTCATGTTGGTGTATCTCGCGATGTTTTTTCCACGTCACTCATAGTTGGTTATTCCTAGCCGGTGGGCGATAGAAACGAACCGACGGACATACCTGATATTACGCGATCGGGTTTCCCAGGAACGAGAAGGTGTGCTTCGGACGGTTTGACGAAGTGAGATCCTGGAACGCGTTCTGGTTTGCTCACGCGCCCCGACAATCATTTCGACTCGTGGTGCGGCATAACACCCGTGTCGATGGGCCCTGGTCTGGCTACATGATGTCGAAAATGTGGCTGTATTTGATCATGAACTCGCGCCTTGGACGGCCTGGAAAATTGAAGTTGTCGTCGGTTTCGTTATAGACCACGTACAGTCCGGAATTCGCAGCGCGCAACCAGGAGAACCGGAGGTTGGTCGACAAGAGCTCATGGCGATCATTGTGTTGCACAAACCCCTGCAGAGACATCTTCGGCGTGAAGAAATAGCTCAGCTTCAATTGGGTGAGATTGACCTTGAAATCGCCGCCGGGGAGGTCGACATTGTTATGGTCCACGCTTAACCTCGCATTGAACGTCTCGCCGAGTCGGTAGGTGACAGACGGTTTCGCAGATACCCGGGTTCCGCCAAAAAAACCGCCAGCTCGCGCTTCGAGGCCAAAGCCTAATACGGCACTCTGGTCGGTGCTGGCGAATACGCGAAACTCTTCGTGATCAAATTCATCCTTCGGCACGATCACTCCGTCGATAATTTCGAATGCCCGTAACACTCCTTCGTGAAAGAAATCTACGGCCATACTCAGCATCGCACCGTTTTTCCATTCGATGACTTGGTCGAGGTGCAGCCGGCTCGATTCGTGGGATCCATCGAAGTTCCAATAACTGTTGTAGCTCGCGTGAGGCCGCAATTGCAGAATGCCACTGTCTTTCCCATAGCGGATACGTTTCCCGATCCGCGTACTCACTCGCCGATAGTCCCTACGGGCAAGGAACCCCACTTCCGGATTGAAACCCGCTC
Source organism: Pseudomonadales bacterium (assembly GCA_022448765.1). Classification (GTDB taxonomy): domain Bacteria; phylum Pseudomonadota; class Gammaproteobacteria; order Pseudomonadales; family Azotimanducaceae; genus UBA11889. The sequence goes on along the minus strand of JAKUTI010000058.1, from coordinate 8,894 downwards.
CGACCTCGCTATAGCTCAGGTTATACGACCAAATCTCACCGTTGTAGGCACCGGATAGGTGGAACGCATGATCATCTTCGTCGACGCCTTCGGTTTCGGTCTGGGAAAAGAAAGCTGTATACGTGGTGTTTTCGCCCACACCCCACTGACCGTCCACCGCGTACGTTTGGTTGTCGGTTAGGTCATCATCGCGGTTAACCACCAGAGCGCCAATTGACGAGCGGTTGCGGAGCTCGCGACTGACGCGCGCCACCGTAAACTCCGTTCGTGGTGCCACTCCGCCTACTTCGTCGGTCTGCATGTACAGGAATCCGAGGTTGTTGACGCCAGCGACCTTGCCTGACAATCGAACCCCCGCGTTGATTGGAATTTGCCGCCCGCCGGGGCCGATTCCGATGCGGCGACTAAAAAACAACGACAGCTCGCGAGGCACACCAACTTCGAATATCCCTGCGTTTTCTAAGAAGAATGGCCTTTTCTCTCGAAAAAAGAGGCTAAAGCGATCGAGATTGACCTGCTGATCGTCGACCTCGACTTGCGCAAAGTCGGTGTTGTATGTGAGGTCGAGCGTAACGCTCGGCGTCACGGAGTACTTGATGTCGAAACCGACATCACCACCATCCTTCGATCCGCCCAAAGCCCCCCCGCGGGAGGATTTGCCCAAGCCGTACGGTGTGATCTTTAGGTTCCGCTGCGACGGCGGTTCGATGCCTTGCACGGAGCCAGCGAGGGTGAGTCGATTGAGCCCATATCGCATCGGGATCGGGGCCCAATAAACGGTTTCGTTGTTGCGACGGATCGTTCGTTCGAAATTGACGTTCCAAGTTTGAACGTCTGCGCCAGCGTAACGTAAAGACTTGAAAGGGATGGCAAACTCCGCACTCCAGCCAAAATCGCCCACCTGCGTGGCGACCTCCCAGGTTGTGTCCCAATTCGAGTTTATGCCTGTGTTACGGAAGTTGTTCGCCCCTGTATTAACGATTTGGCCGTCGAACTCGAGCCCTGCGGGATTTGTCCCGAACACAAAACCGCTCTGCTCGCTGCGAAAGCTATCGATCACAAACCGAACGCTGTCTTCCTCCGCGAGCCCAGAGTCCCGCTGACTATTCGAGACAATAATCTTGTCCGGCTCATCGTCGTAGCAGATGACGCCGAGATAAAGCGTGTCATCGGTGAACCCCATAAAGACTTCGGTTCGCTGCGATGCCGGCGCGCCTTCTTGGGGCTGTACTTGTGTAAAGCCTGTCATTGCTGCGACGTCTGCCCAGGCGGCATCGGCCGCCACCAGACCGTCGAGTTGGGGGGCATGAATGAGCCTTGTCGCCTCTCCTTGAGGCGCAGCGAACGCTAGCGCTGATACCAGCAGTATTGACGCGACGATGAACTTCATCATGGACATCTGCACGGCACGGGGCGGCGTATGATCGTTAGATCGCCGACGAGAAGCAACACGACGATTAGTGCGTTCGACCCCGGTGCTTGTCGCAGCAGGATCTTGAGGACCGGCCACCTGGCCGCCGATGCTCGTGCATCTCCTTGGCCCTCGTCATGGTTTCTATCTTTCGGCTCGTTGGTCGGCGGTGAAAAGTTGAAGAACACCGGGTCGTTGGCAATCGCTCATGGTTCCGATCAACGCGCTACGACCCAGATGGGAGACGACCATGCTCGTTCTTGAATGGTCGTTGCCAAGTCGGGTCTGGGGGCCGTTCCAGCTCGAATAGCATCCCACGTGGACCAGCGACAGGTGGGGTTTTCCAACACGCGCAGGTAATAAAATGCTCTGACGTTTGGATTGAATTCAGGATCTTGCCACAACGTTTGTAGTTCAACCGCGCCGACATCGGCGCTAATTGAACAATCGGTTATGTCCACCTTTGCCCCATTGTCGGGACAACGATGGCTCTTAGAGTCGACCTCACCACCGTCTGAACAGGCCACATCAAAGACTTTTTCGTGATGCTCACCATTGACTGTCCAGCCTTTCACTACCTGGGCTCGCTGCAATGCTGCTGATTGTGTATCGCGTATTGCCCAAACCAAGAAACGTGGCGCCGTATCACCGTTGCTTATCAAATCAGAACCCATCGAAACACCGTTGGCGTAGGCCCGACTGATGCCATCCGGATCTTGTAGCATCGTATCGTCCAAACCATAACCACCAAAGAACCTTAGCTTCATACGCGGCCCTGTGGTGGCAAAGGTTTCTTTGCGTCGGAAGGCCTCGTAAATAGCTTCTCGGGTGTTCTCTTCGGCCCAGACGGCAGCAAGCCCGGATGCACCAAACGTTTCGCTGGAGCCGACCGCATACATCCTGCCATCGATTTCCTTGACGGCTGCCCTGCCCGCCTCATTCACTAACGCAATCTTGCTTTCGTTGACTGGTACCGATCCTCGCAGGGAACTATCTGCGTCCAGCAGCCCGACCTTTGCAAAGAAGTTCGTTTCGTCTTCTGAGGTTGCACCCGTATGCGTATCCGAGGAACCGATAAAACCAAACTTGTAGGGGTTTTTTATACCCCTGTCTTCAAAGACGAGACCGTTAAGCAGGGCTTCCCTTGCGTAGGAGCCTTTTGGTTCACTGGGTAACAAAGTTCCGACTCGAAAAGACATGAGTTCGAAATCGGCCCATTCGTCGTTACTAGATAAAATGGGGTGGGTCTCAGATGTGCCCTTCACCTGGGTAATTTCTATTAGAGGCTCATTACGTAAACGTTTTTCCGCATAAACGTCGTCCATGGGATTTCCATCCCAATCCGAGAGTTTGAACATGTGACCGTTAGAGCCGTTGGGGTTGTGTGGAATAGCCAGGGTTTCAATTCCCTGCGTGCGAAGTTCATCCATCCAATCCCATAAGCCTTCCGGATCGGCCGAGTGAAAGCGGGAAAATGGCATTGCTGGAAGCTTATCAGCGCCACGGAAAATCACGTTGCGATGAAGATTGCCATTGTCCGACGGGGACGAGGTATATTCGTAGCCAACGAAAGTAGTGAACTCACCGGGTTCGTTGTACTGCTCTGCCGCCTTGATGATGTCAACCCACGCACTCCGAATGACGTCATCGACCAGCTCGCTGTCAATGACGTCGTCGTCAATTCCGAACAACGTCGTTGTTACAAATCGTACGAGAACCCCTCCGCGCAAAGGAAAGGACTCCATGGTCATCGTTTCTGGCGTGTTCAGTTTATTCAGGAACTTCAGTTGAGGCAGCTTGGAAAACTCAGTAGTCGTATCCGCCGCAGCCTTAACGCCGCCCAAAAACATGGCATGGTCGGTCACGGCATAAAAATCAAGCGGTTGCCGAAGTTGTACGTCAAAGCCTCCTGGGTGCTTGATTGGTTGTCCTTTGGCATAACGGTAAGCATCGTAGGGTGTTGCCAGAGTGCCGAAAGCAAAGGCGTCGTTTGAATAGGTGGTGTGTACGTGCAAGTCTCCAAAATACGCGTTGCGCCTCGCGTTTTTTTCCGAGTTGCCAACAATGAAGTCGGCGGGCATCGGCAGTTTGATTTTGTTGGCGCGTTGCACCGCATTGACCACGTCTCTGCTACGGTCGACTTGCCCAGCAACCTGGTGGTTTGAGATTCCGACGACGGTTTCGGGGCTGTGGGCGTCGGCGGTTTGATTATCGTGACGTTGCGCGGCTCCGTCAGTTGATTCCGATGCGTCAACTTGTGTCCGATCATCGGCACAAGAGACCAAAACCGTCATTGCACAGATTAACAATGCCCTCGGCACATATGGAATCATGGTTAACCTCCAGTTCATTCGTTACGGGTCTTCAGTTGGATCGTCAACATAAGCTAGACGAACTCAATCGTTTCTTCTTGCACCGTCTCTGTTCCGTTGTCGGTGATCTGGCTGATTGTGGCGGTTGCGCGACGACCCTCAATTTCGAGGAAACCCAGGGTGCCGTGGCGCAGATCTTGGTTTCTCGGCAGCGTGGGTGAACCAGGGTTCACGCACATCAGTTCGCCAACTAAGTGAATTTCGTCGTAGTGGGTGTGTCCGTAAATGACGACGTTTGGCAAAGGTGCTTGAAACAGTTTGTCTCGGCGACGCATGAGGTAATCGGCAGGACGCCTCCGTGGGGTTGGAAATTCGTGCACTAGACCGACCGCTACATCGTCAAATTGAAGCTGCCAGGTCTCTCTCAAACGCTCATCGGTTAGTTCAAGGTCGCCGTTTCCGGTAGCGACATGGGTTGGTGCGAGCCGGGCGAGTTCGTCGATTACATCCACCGTCCATAAGTCGCCCGCGTGTAAGATGCCGTCAACATCACTAAATGCATCGATGATCTGGGGCCACAGCGTTTTGATGGTGCCAGGGATATGGGTATCAGCTATTAGGCCTAGTTTCATGTTGTTGGAGTCTTAAACTACCGGGCTATAGCGTGGTCGAGTTGAGTGATGATCAATGCGTTGGCCCTCGGGCGATTATGCACCATCCAGAAGCACGCTTTCGTGGGCCTTGACTCCCAAAGAGAAACCTTTCAGTTTTGCCCACAGGGCTGGTCAATGGACAGTGTGGTTAAGCGGTTCTGGGGAGGCGGTATGAACAAATATTTCTTGTCGGTGCTGTTGGGTTGTTGGGGGATGGGCTGCCTTGCTGACGATGAGGCATTAACGCTTGATGAACTAATGCCCATGTTCGGTTGGGATTTTGAAGCTACCGAAATAAGGAGCGAAAAGGTCGGTGACGGTCTCTTCGTGCTGTTCGGTGTTGGCGGGAACATTGCCGTTTCCGTTGGCGAGGACGGCGTCATGATTGTTGACAATCAGTTCCCGGAGATGATGGACAAGATTAATGAGGCGATTGCTGCCCTTGGGGGATCGGGTAGGGGGAATGCCGAGAGCCCCCGGATCGATTACACCATCAACTCCCATTGGCACTTTGATCATGCCCAAGGAAACCTAGCGCTGGGGCCGGCAGGAACAACGATCATCTCGCAGTCGAACGCGCGCGTCGATATGGCCTCAGGCGGCGTGATTAATTTGGTTCTTGCCCGTTATGGACAGGAACCCTATCCGGCCGACGCGCTACCCAGTATCACGTTCGATGACGGGATGAGGTTCCACTACAACGGCGAGCGAATCGATCTGATGCATTTTGGTCCAGCGCACACGACGGGTGACGTTGCGGTATTTTTTCGGAACCATAATGCGGTGCATATGGGCGATGTGTTTAACAACGCGGGCTATCCTTTTATTGATGCCGATAGCGGCGGCGATATCGACGGGATGATTGCTTTTTGCCAACAAACATTGGATCAACTTGAGCCGGGCGCGGTGGTCATTCCGGGGCACGGCGAAATAACGGATGCCAACGCGCTTGCCGACTACATTGCGATGTTGTCGACGGTGCGTGATCGGGTGAAAGAGTTGATGGATGAGGGTAAATCGCTAGAGGATATATTGGCGAGTGGCCCGACCAACGACTACACCGATCGGTACGGTGAGGAATCCGCATCGCTCGGCTTCGTTAACAGGATATACACGAGCCTCGCGAAAAAACGGTAATTGAGGAATCCGTCCGCTTAATATAGCCATGTCGGTTCATACAGGGCGGCAGCCTCGGCGGTCTCATTTAGCGCATCTCTTTTCTGAGTTTCGTCTCGACCGTGCTTGTTATCTCGCTAATTTGGCAACACCAAAAGGAGTTTTATGATGTCGCGACTTCAACCCCTTGCGCTAGATCAGCTAACGGAAGGTCAGCTAGCGGTCCTCAATGCGATCAACGGCGGGCCTCGTGGTGGCGGAGCACCGATCGGTTTGGTTGGCCCTTTTGGGGTTTGGGTTAGAGCTCCACGCGTTGGCATGGCAATACAAGCTCTAGGCGGGGCTGCACGGTTTGATACCGCGATCGCGGAGGATGTCAAAGAAGTCGCCATTTGTGTGGTCGGTGCACACCACCAGGCAAAGTTTGAGTTTGCCGCGCACGCACGTCTTGCCCGGGCCGCCGGAGTCGACGCTTCTGCGATTGATGACATTCGTGAGGGCCGGGATCCGGATTTACACGGCGCTCAGTCGGTTGCGTGGTCAGTAGCCACGGAGCTCATGGACTCCCATCGCCTTACGCATGCAACCTACACGCAGGCGATTTCGCAATGGGGCGAGGAAGGGTTGATCGAACTCGTCAGTGTGGTGGGCTACTACTGCCTCGTATCGCTAACTCTGAACGCGTTTAACGTGCCGGTTTTGGACAATATGGAGGATCCTTTTCCCGACGCGTCTTGAGTCTCAGTCGAGCTTCACCAACGCCTTACCGATATTTTCACCCGTAAAAAGTCCGATGAGCGCGTGTGCCGCGAGCTCAATGCCCTCGAAAACGGTTTCGCGATACTTCATATGGCCTTCGGCGACCCAGCCGCGCATGTCGTCCAGGAAATTTTCGCGTTGTTCTTCAAAGTCGGTAACGACGAAACCGCGCATGGTGATGCGCTGATAGACCATATTCGATAGCGTGGTGACGCCTGTCGAGCGGGCACCGAAATTGTTGTAGGCCGAGATCATTCCACATACGGGTATTCGCCCCCCGACGTTCATTCGCGGTAACGCAGCATCCAAGTGTTCGCCACCCACGTTTTCGAAATAGACGTCGAGGCCTTCCGTTGCTACGGCTTTTAGATTTTTTCGGAGTACGCCTTCCTTGTAGTTGATGGCGACGTCGAGGCCAAGCTCGTTCTCAAGCCATTCGCATTTTTCGGCACTGCCAGCACTGCCTATCACGTAACAGCCTTTGATCCGAGCAATTTGCGCAGCCACTGAGCCAACGGCACCGGCGGCCGCAGAAACGAAAACGTTTTCGTCATCCTTGAGTTCGCCGGTAATTAACATGCCACCCCATGCCGTAAATCCCGTCGGTCCCAGCACGTGCATGTAAAGGGTTGGTGAGAACCCAGCGGCGTCGAGATGGTTGACGCCTCGACCGTCCGATAGAACGTGTTCGCGAAAGCCGAGTCCGTGTTGTACGACATCGCCCTCCGCAAACGCGGGGTGGCGACTTGCCGTTACGACGCCAATAGCGCCGGCCCCCATGGCCTGGTGAAGCGGCTGTTGTCCGTTCGAAAGTCGTGGCCGCATGGCGGGATCGACCGACATGTACTGGTTTTGAATCAAGAACTCGCCGGTCGCTGGATCGTCGACAGTCGTCTCGACGATTTGGAATTGGCTCGCGTCGGGAAGTCCGTCTGGATATTCGATGAGGTGTACTTCGCGAGAGATCGTAGCCATGTTTCGTTACCTTGAGGTGGGTGAAATACCGTAGTTGGTTTCCCATTGTGAGGGAAGCTTTCAACGCTTATCTTTTCATGCTCTTGAAACTGATGAAGTGGTCTGTGGATGGTCAAAGTGAGCGCTGCACACGCGGTTCGGGCGAAGACTCAAAAGCTAAGGCAACGAATCGATGAGTTGGAACTCAAAGGCAACGTGTCCGATTTATCGATAGATGGCTACACCGTGATCCGAGATGCGGCACCGCTATCGTTTTTTGAGGAGCTTCGCGAGAGCATTTTGAGTATCAGCCGTCGCATGGAGGGCTTCCGGCGATTCCCAACGAACCTGCTCAATGAGGGTTCGGTCTTCGAGCGTTCGGTCCAACTGGAAAGGTTGAATACTTTGTACGAATTCCTACTAGGCCCCAACTTCATCGTTAGCCAAGTGTCCGCGTCGGTCAAGCGGACCACGCCGAAACCCTTCGCCATTCACGCCGATATGAACGGCTACGAACAACCGTTTCCAGGACACAGTGTTATCGCTACGTCGATCTTTTGTTGTGATGATTTCACCGAAGAAGCGGGCGCGACGAGATTCGTGCCCGGTTCGCATCAATTGCGGCGGCACCCAGTCGACGGCGAAGGAGAATCGGAAGCGATTGCGGTTAACGCCCCGACAGGTTCGATCATTTTGTGGGACGGGGCCATGTGGCACGGCAATTGTCCTCGTACGCTGGCGGGTGAACGGGTCGTCTTACACCTAACCTGTAATCGTCAAAACGTTCGGCCCATCGAGAGTTACCGAGGGATTGATCCAGAGGTGTTACGACGCAATCCGCCTGAATTTGCCGCGCTTCTTGGTCTTAACGATCGCTGGGAACGACATGAAATGGTGCGCGATCGCTAGTCGGGTCGATCGAATTATTGCGTCAACTTGTAGGTTACGACGGCCATTGCGACCTCATCCCCTGCCTCGTTCGTGACGGAGACATCACCGGTACAAAGAGTGCCACCACGACGCCGCACGGTCGCGGTCGCGGTTAAATCTGAATTGACTGCCAGTTTAAGGAAATTAACGGTGAAGCCAACTGTCGCCCCCATGGCGGTTTCTGTAAGGTCGGAGTTTGACCAAAACGAGGCCGTTGCAGCGACGTCAATCAGCGCACTAATCGCCCCTCCATGAATGCGACCGATGCCGAGTTCTGCCCGATAGGGCATCCGCACGACGACGTGGTCGGGACGATTACTCACCAACTCTAAGCCGAGGAGATCGGCAAAACTCTCGGTGGCGATGCGTGCTACGCGTTGCTGGTGTATCTCAGGCATGAGGCCAGGTTAACGCAACCCGCGACAGACCAAAACGGACAACCGGTCACTGACGCAGAAAGCTGGACCGAAACTTGATCCCCCAATGGCCCTCATCTAACGTGGCGATCCACAACGTATCGAAAGTGTTGTAGACCGTTCCGTCTTCGTGGCATCGCTCGTTTGTTATCGCAAGATGAACCTTATCAGCCCCGGCGTGAACTGCTTCGATCTTGGCCATGACAGTATGGTGCCAGCCTTCATCGATGAGGCGTGGTTCGTTGGCTGTAGCTGAATCAATGAACTCTTGGGCGCTCTCGAACGTCCGAAATCGTCCCAATGCTAAGCGGGTATGTGGATAATTCAATGTTCGCGCATGTCG
>JAKUTI010000057.1 GCA_022448765.1 Pseudomonadales bacterium | reverse complement strand
GTTGTTCGTTAACGATGGGCTTTTGGCGCATCGGCTCATGCATCCCAGCACCGGTATCGATCGCGAGTATGCCGTCAGGGTTGAAGGCAAATTGGAAGAAGCAGGGATCGAACTTCTAAAAAAGGGGGTGACAATCGACGGCGAAATTGGTCGTTTCTCCGACATTCGATATTACAACGGACAGGGATCTAATCATTGGTATCACGTTGTGTTAATGGAAGGTCGCAACCGAGAAGTTCGAATTTTGTTTGCCAGTCAGGGGGTGAAAGTCAGTCGCCTTAAACGGGTGCGTTTTGGACCCGTAGTTCTTCCGTCGATGCTGCGACGAGGCCAATTGATGGAAATGTGCTCGGACGATGTTCGGCGTATTTGCGGTCTTTTGAAAGTTGGATTCAGGCCGTCGGCACCAAACAAAAATAAAAAGTTCAATACCAAGAATTCGGTACTGATTCCGTATCCTGGGCTTTTGCCCCCGGCTGCCAGCAGTCATTAGACTGGCCTCGGCACATCCGCCTATGTATCGATTTTCCCCAGTTCGTATGTGTTAGGACGAATTCGTTCCTAGGGTTTCTGTGCCCACAAGAGATAGTTAACAGACGGATTGTTAACTAGCTTGCAGCCACGAGTGAGCGGGTTGTAGCTGTAGCCGGTGACATCCCTTACCAATAGACCGGCATCCCGAACCGCACCAGCGAGTTCACTCGGCTTTATAAACTTTTCGTAATCATGCGTTCCACGTGGCAAAAGATTCAGAACATACTCCGCGCCTAAAATAGCCATCAAGTAGGCCTTTGGATTACGGTTAATCGTCGACAGAAATAGCGTTCCGCCAGGACGAGCAAGCTTGGCAAGCGCACGAATGGTGGACCGAAAGTCTGGCACGTGTTCGAGCATCTCTAATGCCGCAACAACTTGGAATGATTCTGGTTCGACTTCTGCAAAGGACTCCGCTGTAGATTCTATGTAACGGATCTTTTCGTCCATATGGGTCTCGATCGCACGCAATTGCGCGACCTTTAGAGGGCCAGATGCTGCGTCGATACCGGTTGTTACTGCGCCGAGTTCAGCGAGACTTTGTGTCAGAATCCCACCACCACAACCGACTTCTAGTACGTCAAGACCCTCCACTCGAGTTCGATCGTCGATGTACTTCAAACGAGTGCTATTTATGTCATGTAACGGCCGGAATTCCCCGTCGGGATCCCACCAACGATGCGCTATTGATTCGAATTTTTGAATTTCGCTGGGGTCGACGTTCATGCCAAGACCTTCTCCCGCCAAGTTTTCGCTGAGGCAACAATCTCTTCGACATCGAGACGTTTATACGACCCGTTCTCGTACAAGAGCTTGCCTTCGACCCATGCATGACTGACGTGACTCGCAGCGGATGTATGGATGAGTTGTGTGTGCGCGTCAAAGAGAGGTTGCATACCCGGCTTGTCGATATCTATCGCGATCAAATCGGCAGCTTTCCCGGGCTCTATCGATCCAATTTCAGCTTCTAACCCAAGTGCTCGAGCTCCCCCTAATGTCGCGGACTCGAGGATTTGCGCAGGCGAGACGCGGGTCGGGCTCTCGTTGCCATCGTTTGCGAGTAATAGAGCGAGACGGGCCTCACTCAGCAGATCGAGGGCGTTGTTCGAGGCTGCTCCGTCGGTTCCAAGCGCTAATGTAATACCTGCATCGTAAAGTTCCGCGATTGGGCAACTACCACTGCCGAGCTTCAGATTGGAATAGGGACAGTGGATCACTTTAACGCCGCGTTCAGCTACACGTGCAATCTCGTCTCGGGATAGAGCCGTCATGTGGACGGCCTGTAACTCTGGTACCAACATCCCGTGCTGGTCTAGGTATTCAATCGAAGATTGGCCGAATTGCTCGTGGGCAATGCGCACTTCTTGTTCAGTTTCGTGTAAGTGCATTTGGACCGGGATACCAATCTCAGCCGCTAACGTGAACACTCGAATAAGTACGTCGCTCGGCACGGCGTAGGTTGAATGTGGACCAAATGCCGGGTGAATGGTTGTGGTGCTTCGATAATCGTCGCTAAGTTCTATGCCTCGGTGGATGCATTCATCAACCGTATTTGAATATAGATTAGGCAGCTCGATAATCGGGAACGCAATTTGTGCACGAAAGCCCAACTTAATTGCTACGGCGGCGGTCACATCAGGGAAATAGTACATGTCACTCGCGGTGGTCACGCCAAGGCTCAACATTTCCGCGATCGCTAGCTCGGTACCAGTCGCGACGAAGTCCCGAGATACGATGTTGGCTTCGAGTGGCCAAATTATGTCGCGTAACCAGGTATCCAACTTTTTGCCGTCTCCTATTCCGCGCATTAACGACATTGGAAGGTGCCCATGGGCATTGATCAAACCCGGCATCACGATGTGGTGTCTTAAGTCGACTTCCACAGCGTCGGGATAATTCGTGAGAAGCGAGTTATTGGAATCTATTGCGAGAATTCGTCCGTCTTGTACAACGACACCATGGTCATCGAGAACTTTGTTCGAAGGTGAGATGGGCAATAAATGTCGTGCAAGAAGGACCGTCTTCGTGAGCATATCAGGCATCGTTGCGAGTATAGCGGAACAGTGTCTTAAATCTGATTAGAGGTTGTCCCAAATTCCCCCAGAAGGTGGCCTGGGCATGATAGAATGCCCGTATCCTCAACAGCGTGATTCAACGACTGGTGACCGGCTTGTTTCCTTCTTCTGATGTCTGAAGACGAGAACTCGACAGAGTCCGAAAGTGGCGCCGGGTCGGGGGGTGACGCCCTTGTCTCAAGAGGGCCGCCTGCGGGAGGTTTCGATATCCCGCCGGTAAATATCGAGGACGAATTGCGCGAGTCTTTTCTCGGTTACGCGATGAGCGTGATCGTTTCGCGCGCGCTGCCAGATATCCGGGACGGGCTCAAACCTGTTCACCGGCGGGTACTGTTCGCGATGAGCGAACTGAATAACACCTATAATCGTGGTCCGGTAAAAAGCGCAAGAGTGTCGGGTGAGGTCATGGGGAAATATCACCCGCATGGCGACTCATCCATTTATGAAACTATTGTTCGCATGGCTCAGCCGTGGAACATGCGGTACCCGCTCGTAGACGGCCAAGGCAATTTTGGATCGATTGACGGAGACCCCGCTGCGGCCCCTCGATATACAGAAGTCCGGATGACGCGCTTTGCCAGCGACTTATTGGCCGACCTAGAAATGGAAACGGTCGAATTCGAAGACAATTACGACGAGACCTTGACGATGCCATCGGTGTTGCCAACCCGGGTGCCGAATCTGCTTGTCAACGGCTCGACGGGCATTGCAGTTGGGATGGCGACCAATATTCCGCCGCATAATTTGCGCGAGGTGGTTGATGGCTGCTTAGCGCTTCTTGAGAATCCCGAGCTCTCCATCGATGCGCTGATGGAAAACGTTCAGGGACCTGATTTTCCTACCGCTGGAATTATCAACGGACGTGCAGGTATCGTTCAAGCGTATCGGACTGGGCGTGGACGCATATACGTAAGAGCTCGAGCCGAAGTCCAAGGGAAGGACACCGGTAAGGAATCGATCATTGTCACCGAGATCCCTTACCAGTTGACGACCCGTAAGTTAATTGAACGGATAGCCGAGCTTGTTAAAGAGAAACGGATCGAGGGTATTACCGAGATCCGCGATGAGTCCGACAGGGACGGCTTGAGAATAGTTATTGAACTGCGACGTGGTGAAGCCGGTGAAGTCGTTCTAAACAATCTATACGCCCAAACTCAGATGCAGTCAGTTTTCGGGATTAACTGCCAAGCAATCATTGACGGGCAACCGAAACAAGTGAATTTGAAGGAAATGTTGGAGGCGTTTCTAAGGCATCGTCGCGAGGTAATTACACGTCGGACGGTATTCCTCTTGAAGCGTGCACGACGGCGCGGTCATCTTCTCGAGGGTCAGGTCGTGGCCCTCGAGAATATTGATGCCGTTGTCGAGTTAATCCGGCAATCTCAAAACGCAGCCGAGGCAAGGACCGCCCTGTTGGATCGTGGGTGGGAGTCGGACACCATCTCGAAACTTGTGGAGAAGGTCGGGCTGGACGCGTGCCGTCCCCTCGATCTGGATGACGCGTATGGTTTGCGTGATGGGGTATATAACTTATCCGAAGAACAGGCACAGTCTATTCTTGAAATGCGACTACATCGCCTGACTGCGCTTGAGAAGGATCAATTGATCGAAGAATACGAAGGAATTCTCACAGAAATCGAGGATCTACAAGAAATATTGGGCTCTACTGATCGATTGCATGCCGTGATTCGGGACGAATTGAACGAGATTCGTGAAAACTACGGGGACGATCGTCGTACCGAAATACTAAGTTCCCAAATGGATTTGACGGTGGAGGACTTGATCACAGAGGAAGACTTGGTGGTCACGGTATCTCATCTGGGGTACGCCAAGACCCAGCCTCTGGATGTTTACCAAGCTCAGCGCCGTGGTGGACGGGGGCGTATGGCGACAACCGTCAACGATGAAGACTTTGTCGAACATCTGGTTATAGCAAACAGTCACGAAACTCTTCTTTGTTTTTCGAACGCCGGGAAGGTGTATTGGTTGAAGGTCTACCAAATTCCACAAGGGAGTCGAGGTGCAAAGGGTCGGCCGCTCGTCAACATGCTACCGCTCGAGGATGGAGAGCGCATCACTGCGATACAGCCTGTTGGCAATTTTGAGGAAGACGCTTTTGTTTTTATGGCGACAGCCAATGGTACGGTCAAGAAAACGCCGCTAGAACAATTTTCGCGCCCGAGACCAAGCGGCTTGATTGCCTTGCAACTGGAAGAAGGCAATACCCTGGTGGACGTTTCGATGACGGATGGACACCGTGACATCGTGCTCGTTTCGAGTGTGGGGAAAGCGGTGCGTTTTAAAGAGTCGGATGTGCGTGCAATGAGTCGAACGGCGCGCGGTGTGAGAGGAATTCGGTTATTGGCCGACCAGCAACTCATTGCGCTCATTGTTCCTGAGGATGGTGGTTATATGTTGACCGCCGCGGAGTTTGGGTATGGCAAACGCACCTCGATCAGCGAGTTCCCGGTAAGGGGTCGAGGCACACAAGGTGTTATAGCCATTCAAACTTCGGAGAGAAATGGGAATGTCATTGGTGCTCGTCAGGTATTTGAGGGCGACGAGATTATGTTGATTAGTGATCAAGGAACGCTCGTTCGGACCTCAGTCGACGAAGTTTCTGTGGTAGGTCGAAATACGCAGGGTGTCCGGCTCATCGCTTTACGGGAGACAGAAAAGTTAGTGGGGGTCGAGCGGATTATCGAAACCGAGGCGAGTTCGCTAGCCGATCAGTAATCGTCCCAGGCTTGCCATATCAGATCGCTCCAACCATGAGTAATGTATTTAACTTTTCGGCAGGTCCTTCCTCTTTGCCGCCAGCGGTGATGGAAGTGGCCAGGGAAGAGTTTCGTGATTATCGTGGTCTTGGGGTATCGGTTATGGAAATTAGCCATCGGTCAAGTGAATTCATGGAGATTGCTGAACGGGCCGAAGCCGATCTCCGTGAATTACTGAATCTCAGCGACGATTATTACGTCCTATTCTTGCACGGCGGTGCGAGCCTTCAATTTTCAATGGTGCCGCTAAACTTGGCCCGTATTTCGGACACCGTTGATTACGTTGATACCGGTTACTGGTCGACGAAAGCTATTTCCGAAGCCAAACGTTTGACGCGAGTAAATGTGGTCGCGACCTCTGAGGATCAAAATTACGATCGAGTGGTCGGTTTCCCTGATTGGAGGCTTTCGGATTCTGCTCGGTACGTCCATCTGACATCAAACGAAACCATCGGAGGCGTTCAGTTCCGTGAATTTCCGGATACAGGGCATGCGCCTCTGGTAGTTGACATGTCATCCGATTTTCTCTCGCGTCCAATCGATACTTGCCGATTTGGACTTATCTACGCCGGGGCTCAAAAAAACGTGGGACCGGCCGGTCTATGCATAGTTTTAATACGCAAGGACCTTTGCGGAAATGAGCGAGGGCACACTCCGAGCCTACTTAGTTACGGTGTCCATGCTCGGCACAAATCAATGTTCAATACGCCACCAACCTATAATTGGTATTTAGCAGGCCTAGTTCTTGCTTGGTTGAAGAGTGAAGGCGGTTTGGTGGCCATGGAAACCCGGAATCGTCGTAAAGCAGAGAAGCTATACGCGGCGATCGACAAGAGTGATTTGTATCATTCGCCTGTGCAACGCCCATATCGATCGATGATGAACGTACCGTTTACTTTGTTGGAGACTGAACTCGAGAGTCGCTTTTTGGCGATAGCCGAAAGGAGGGGGCTATCGAATCTAAAAGGTCACCGAAGCGTCGGGGGAATGCGTGCGAGCCTCTACAACGCGATTGACGAAAAAGCAGTGGACGCGCTTATTGAACATATGGAAAGTTTCGAAAAGGCCCTACGGTAGAACGAGAATGGATGAGAAAGCGCTCCAGGAATTGCGGCAGCAAATTGACATGATCGATCGCCAGTTACTCCGCTTGCTCAACGAACGTGGGGCTTGTGCACTGAAAGTTGCGGATATTAAGAGTGCGGATGGAAGGATCACGACTACTTCGTTTTATCGTCCCGAGCGGGAAGCGCAGATCCTTGAACGGCTCCGATCTGACAATCAGGGGCCGCTTTCGTCCGATTCCGTTGAGCGACTCTTCCGAGAGATTATTTCCTGCTGCCTCTCGCTAGAGCAGCCGATCAAGATTGCATATTTGGGACCTTCCGGGACTTACACAGAAGCGGCAACGCGAAGGCAATTTGGTCAGTTCGCGAGGACAAGTCCGTTGAACTCGATCGACGAAGTATTTCGTGAGGTTGAGTCGGGAGGCTCACATTATGGAGTTGTGCCGGTGGAGAACAGTACCGAAGGGATGGTTAACCATACCCTCGATTGTTTTATGGCGACATCTCTAAATATCTGCGGTGAAGTGGAATTGCCGATTCATCACGCGCTGTTGGCGCGCGCAGGAACCGAACCGGAACAGATTGATTGCGTTTATTCGCACGAACAATCCTTGGCCCAATGCAGAAGTTGGCTCGACACTCACCTTCCCGACATCGAGCGTAGAGCAGTTGCTAGTAATGCTGAAGCGGCAAAATTAGCTGGGGAACTAGAACGGAGCGCCGCAATTGCTGGCGAGGTGGCAGGGGATAGCTACGGTCTCTCGGTCCTGCATCGGAATATTGAAGACTTTACGGACAACACTACACGGTTCCTCGTGATCGGTGATCAGAATGTCGGTCCGAGTGGACATGACAAAACATCCATCCTTGTTTCCACGCGTGACGAACCGGGCGCTTTATATAAGGTTCTGGAACCATTCCACCGAAGTGGGATTAGCCTTTCTCGTATCGAAACAAGGCCCGCCCGATCCAGCAACTGGAGCTACGTTTTTTTTATAGATTTTGACGGGCATCAGTCGTCTACCGAAATAGCCAGCGTACTTGAAGTGGTCCGATCGGTTGCGTTGGAGGTTCGCTCGCTTGGATCGTATCCGCAAGCCGTAGGACGATAATGGAAAATATTAATACGCGGGTGCTTGAGCTAGCACCCTATCATCCAGGTAAGCCATTGGAGGAACTTAGTCGTCAGCTTGGAATCGGCGATGCAATTAAGCTTGCGAGCAATGAAAATCCGCGCGGACCTGGACAGAACGTACGCAGAGCACTTGCCGACGCGATGAAGGGTACTTCAAGGTATCCGGACAGTTCGGGATACCGGCTAAAACGCATGCTTGCGGATCGCTTAGGGGTTGATGAAGCACAAATAACGCTTGGGAATGGCTCCAATGACGTATTGGAACTCGCGGCACGGGTAGCGCTTTCACCCGGCTCGGAAGGAGTAGTAGATGAGCATTGTTTCGTTGTTTATCCGCTTGCGATAGCGGCAGCGCACGGCACGGTGACGCGCGTGGCGTCTATCAATTGGGGTCACGATTTGGATGGGATGGTGGCTGCAATCGACAGTGCAACGCGGATCGTCTACATAGCGAACCCTAATAATCCGACTGGCACTTGGGTTACCAAGAGTGAATTGGAGAAGTTCCTTAGACGGGTGCCGGAACGCGTTTGGGTGGTACTGGATGAAGCCTACTTTGAATACGTTGAACGGGACGACTATCCCGATGGCATCCGGATGCTCGTGGACCATCGGAACCTAATTGTGACGCGTACTTTTTCGAAGATTTACGGTTTGGCTGGACTACGCATTGGCTACAGTGTTGCGTCCATCGAGTTTGCCGACTTAATGAACCGTATTCGTCAGCCTTTTAATGTCAATGCGCTGGCTTTAGCGGCCGCGGAGACAGCCCTCACTGATGACGAATACGTCGTTACGAGCCGACACCTGAATATGACCGGTATGGATTACTTGGTTGACGGTATTGGCAAGCTGGGGTTCCGAGTTATTCCATCGGCGGGGAATTTTGTTTGTTTTGAGAGCGGGCAGGCTTCCGATGCGATATATGAAGGGTTACTTGAGCTCGGTGTAATCGTGCGTCCTTTAAAGAATTACGGCATGAGGGAGCACTTGCGGGTCACGGTTGGTTTGCATCATGAGAATGAACGCTTCCTTGAAGCGCTAAGCCAGATTACTTGAGGACGCTCATCGTAATTGGTACCGGGTTGATCGGTGGGTCGTTTGCACTAGCTGCTAAGAAGGCTCATTTAGTAGAAACCGTGATTGGTTTAGACGACGATGAAAATACGCTTATCGAAGCGAAGAAACTCGGTGTAATTGATGAAATAGGAGGCCCGGCCCTGCGGCCTGATTTAGTTTGCGTAGCCATCCCGACCAACGGAATCGCTGACGCTGTCACTGCTGCTCACGCACAATACGGTCCAGATGTCCCAATATTCGACACGGGTAGTGTCAAGGTCCCTGTAATTGAGGCATTTGATTCGGTCCCGGCTAATTTTGTTCCCTGTCATCCCATAGCAGGTTCCGACCTTCAAGGACCAGCTGCAGCGGACGCGGATCTATTCCAAGATTGCAGCGTAGTTGTGACCCCTCTGGAACACACCAACACCTCCGCTGTCGCAGTAATCGAAAAAGCCTGGTCCGGTATTGGCGCCCGCGTTATACGCCAACCTCCTGACCAACACGACAATGATATGGCTACTGTTTCCCACCTACCGCATCTCGTGGGTTTCGCGTTAGTTGACCTCCTTGCAAACGGTGCGACAAGTCTCAGCGATCTAATTGGTGGCGGATTCCGAGATATCACTCGAATAGCTGGATCGGATCCAACGATATGGCGGCACATCTTGACGGATAACGCGGGGCGGGTGAGAGAGAAAATGGACGAACTGATCCGTATTCTCGAGACGATTCAAAATGCTGCTCAATACGATCCCGACGAATTGCAACGAATATTGACGAGAATCAGTGACTACAGGAAGCGCTTGGATGGGTAATGCACCCCCCGTCATTTGCGTCGACGGTCCGAGTGGCTCAGGGAAAGGCACTTTAGCGCTGGCGATAGCGAGGAAACTTGATTGGAACATACTAGATAGTGGCAGCCTTTATCGTATCGTCGGTCTTCACGCGTACTTATTTGACTTATCGGTTGAGGATGATGAGGCGCTGAAACAGGTTGTAGAGTCCATGGACATCCAATTTGCTACCGAGCCAAGTCCCAATTTAGTGGTAAACGGTAAAGACCTAACCGAAGCGATTCGCGGCGAGGAAGCAACCCGGTATGCAAGCCTTGTGGCAAAGAGGGAAAAAGTGCGAGCTGCACTGCTAATCCGCCAAAAGGAATTTCGCAAGCCGCCCGGATTAGTCGCCGATGGACGCGATATGGGCACCGTGGTTTTTCCCGACGCGAAATTGAAGATTTACTTGGACGCAAGCCCCGAGGAACGGGCGCGAAGGCGATACGTTGAGTTGAAAGATAAGGGTCTGAATGTTAGCCTGCCCGACCTTTTTCAAAGCCTTAAAGAGCGGGACGCTCAGGACAAGAACCGGCGGGTTTCACCACTCAAGGTGGCTCCCGACTCTTTTGTTCTCGACAGTACCGGTCTGTCGATTGATGAGGTTATAGAGAAAGCGCTTGCGGCCGCAAAGCAAAAAGGACTGCAGATCACTAACTGAGATAGGTAACTATGAGCGAAAGTTTCGCAGAACTGTTCGAAGAGAGTCTCGCGACGGTTGAGATGGTTCCGGGGTCAATTGTGATTGGCACGATAGTGGATATCGATAATGAGTGGGTTGTGGTCCACGCGGGGTTGAAATCGGAGGGTGTCATTCCGAGAAATCAATTCGTCAATGAGAGCGGCGAATTCAGCGTTGAGATAGGCGATCAGGTTAAAGTCGCGATGGAGGTCGTTGACGACGGGTTTGGAGAAACACGGCTTTCACGCGAAAAGGCTCGAAGGGCTGAGTCCTGGGACATGTTGGAAGACGCTTTCAACGATAACGAGCCAGTGATTGGAATAATGAATGGCAAAGTCAAAGGGGGCTTTACGGTCGATATCAATGAAATAAGGGCTTTTTTGCCTGGGTCTCTTGTAGATATTCGGCCGTTGCGAGAAACGATTCACCTTGAAGGCAAACCGCTCGAGTTCAAAGTAATTAAACTCGATCAGAAACGTAATAATGTTGTAGTTTCGCGACGTGCGGTACTTGAGCAAGAGAATAGCGAAGAACGCGATGCTCTTCTTGGTTCGCTAGAAGAGGGTCAAGAAGTTAATGGCGTCGTTAAGAACTTGACGGATTATGGGGCATTTGTTGATTTAGGAGGGATCGACGGTTTGTTACACATCACGGATATGGCTTGGCGCCGAATTCGGCATCCGAGTGAAATGGTGAATGTGGGCGATGAACTGCCTGTGAAGATTCTCAAGTTCGATCGTGAAAAAAACCGAGTTTCACTTGGCATGAAACAGCTTGGAGACGATCCGTGGGTAGAAATCAAAGGTCGTTACCCGGAGAACACCCGGGTGCAAGCAGTCGTTACGAATCTGACCGATTACGGATGCTTCGCCGAAATAGAAGAGGGTGTAGAGGGTCTTGTTCATGTATCGGAAATGGACTGGACCAACAAGAACATACATCCCTCCAAAGTCGTGGGTGTGGGCGATGAAGTGGAAGTGATGGTGTTGGATATTGACGAAGAACGGCGTCGAATATCCCTAGGGATCAAACAATGTCGGGAGAATCCTTGGGGTGAATTTGGAAGCAAGAACGCTGCAGGGGATCACATATCGGGCAAGATCAAATCAATCACGGATTTCGGGATATTCATTGGTCTTGAAGGCGGTATTGACGGATTGGTGCATCTATCTGATATCTCTTGGGATGAAGATGGAGAGACTGCCGTTCGTCGCTATAGTAAGGGAGAAGAGCTCGAAACGGTTATCCTGGCAATCGATACCGAGCGAGAACGTATTTCGCTCGGTGTTAAGCAGCTTGAGAAGGATCCGTTTTCTGACTTCGTTTCGGAGCATGATCGGGGAAGCATCGTTCATGCAACGGTTTCCGAAGTCGAAGAAAAATACGCTGTTCTGACTCTCGCGGAAGGCGTAGAAGGTGTATTGAAAGCCTCTGAAATTAGTATTGAAACGGTGGTTGACGCTCGTCAGTCTTTGAGCATAGGCGATGAACTCGAAGTGAAAATTTCGGGACTCGATCGAAAGAACCGAACGATCACCCTTTCAGCTAAATCCAGAGAAATTGACGACGAACAAGAAGCGCATCGAGAGTATCAAGAGCAGGATGACGCTCGCGCTGGGACAGCCACTCTGGGCGATCTGATCAAAGCGCAGATGGATTCTGATGACGATAACGATGGGTCAGAAGAACAGAGCTCGACTCAGGATAAATAAAAGTCGTGTGATTGAGTTGTCGAGATCGAAAACGCCTTCGGTCACCTCTCCATAGAACCCCAACTCCATGAAATATAAGGCATTTTGCTTGTCCGGCGCATTTTGCTGTGGTAGGTTCGATCGAGCTGATTCTCGAAATCGGGGACAATGACAAAGTCAGAGCTTATCGAGCGAATCGCTGCCAACCACTCTCAGTTGTCGTCGAAGGATGTCGAACTTGCGGTGAAGGAGATGTTAGAACACATGTCGTCGACGCTTTCGACTGGAGCGCGAATTGAAATTCGCGGCTTCGGGAGTTTTTCGTTGCATTATCGCGCCTCGCGCATTGGTCGAAATCCTAAAACAGGCGAATCCGTTGGCCTGATTGCCAAATATGTACCGCATTTCAAGCCCGGAAAAGAGTTGCGAGACCGAGTAAATAGAACACTCGACGAAACGGCGTTGCGGAACAATCTCTAGACGTATTTCTTGGCTTGGGTTCAAACTTCCCCTCCCGACCAGTCTGATAGGTCGATTTCGAGTCGGGTAGCTACGTGACAAACATACTGTTGATTGTTTTGGGTATGGCCGTTGCAGGGCTCGCGGTGTTGTTTGCGATCGAAAACGCATCAGTTGTTTCGCTATCGATCTTAGAGTTTCGGTCGCGTCAACTACCTTTGTTCGTTTGGTTGGCGGTGTCTTTCT
>JAKUTI010000056.1 GCA_022448765.1 Pseudomonadales bacterium | reverse complement strand
CCGACCGAAACTAAGCGTCACGCCCGGTCAGAGGTGAAGACGGAATGGAATGCTGTAATTCTGGTTTGATGATGTGATGCGACGCTCGAACGAGCTCTGTGATCGATGCATCAAAGTAAAGGTAACCCTCCTTATCTGAACCTACGACCCCACGTTTTTCGAGTGTTCGGACTAATCCACGAAAGGGTGCTGGATCGAAAAACTCAGGCGCGTTCGTCCCGTACAACACCGAGTAGTGACGCGCCGTTCGAGAAGCGGTTTCAACCAATGAACGCCGCGTGTAGACGGAGTTTCCGGCCTCGTTGAGCAGGGCGATCGCAATGTAGAAGCGTTCGAGGGTCGGCATAAGTGCATTCGCGAGGAGTTGAAGATGGAGTCGGCCCTCGGCGTTCTTTCTCGGAGGAGTCACGGCGTCGCCGGTGCTGTGCACAAGATCAAGCTTTTCAAGCTCCAGTAAGCATCGTCTCGTCTCATATGGTTCTGATCGAAACGAAAGCTCCGCCTCAATGTATGGAAGTACCGTTTGTGCGAGACGTTCTAGCGCGTCAATTTTGATGGGTAATCTGCGATTGACGAGTAAGCACGCAAGCATTGCCGGTTGCGCGACAACGTGCAGGACGTTGTTTCGATACCAAGTCATCAAGATGGCGGTTGCCGGGTCGTGTCCCAGTAATCCGCCGTCCTCGGCTTCTCCACGCTGCAGCATCCCCAATTGTTCGACGTGTTGGACGATCTGAGTTGGCGACAGATTTGTAGCGCTAAAGTTATGGTTTTCGCTATTAGTAGTAATCAATTTCTTGAGGTAATCCATATGGCGAATCAAAATGCCCTCATCGATCGTGAAGCGAGGCATCGACAGGGTCGTTAACGCTACGAGGTTTACCGGATTGACGTGTGCTGAATCATTGATTGCAGAGAGTATTTCGTGGCCAAGGGATTCGGCCGCAGTTGGGGGCGGTAATGCGTGGTGTTGTTTGGGATCGAAATTGTCGACGAATGAAGCAAGGTCGATGGGGACTCCAAATCGCAGCGTCACGCGACCGAAATTCTGTTTGATTAAACGCAA
The DNA here is from genome assembly GCA_022448765.1 of Pseudomonadales bacterium. GTDB lineage: Bacteria > Pseudomonadota > Gammaproteobacteria > Pseudomonadales > Azotimanducaceae > UBA11889. The sequence continues at coordinate 11,545 of JAKUTI010000056.1, read as the reverse complement.
ATTCCGAAACACGTCGGCCACATTTTCGCGTCGCTTGCTCTGGCCTCGCAATTCGGACAGGTAAGCGTTGGCCTCGATCAGTTTCTCGTAACTGAAATAGACCGGGACGATGGCTACGGGTCTTGGTAATCCGAGCGCGTGACTTGCAAGCGTCATACCCAGCATGCCGAGTTGAGGAGGTAACATCCTTCCCGTCCGGCTTCGACCGCCTTCGATGAAATATTCGACCGAATGTCCTCGCGAAAAAACCTCATTGAGGTATTCGCGTATGACAGCGCGGTAAATTGGATCGTTGCGAAACGAGCGCCGCATGAAGAAAGCGCCTCCACGTCGAAGCAACTTTCCTATCACGGGGATGTTCAAATTGTCGCCGGCTGCAATGTGGGGAAGCATCAACCCCAGTCCGAAAAGGGCATGTGATAGGACGAGATAATCCACGTGGGACCTATGACAAGGCGCGTAAACGAGTGTGTGGGTGTGTGCCATCTGCTCGAGACGTTCGAATCCCTGAATATCCACACCATCGTAAATACGGTGCCAGAACCAGCTAAGGAGTCCCTCTAATACTCTGATGGTTGGATACGACATGTTGGACCCTATCGCAAAGGCATCTCGGCGAGCTTTCGATTCGAGCGTCTTCCAGTCGCCGTCCGCTGACTCGATAGCGTTTTGTACGGAAGGGCTTGCGACGATTTCTTCGACCAACGAACGGCGATTCGAAAGGTCGGGTCCTAGAACAGCTCTCCTTTCGTTTCGAAAGTGGACCCGAAGTATTCGAGCTAACTTGCGAACATTACTATTGCCTTGATCGTGCGAAGAAGCCCCTTGTGGCCAAGATAGAGATGTTCCGAATCGGACCAAAATGTCGGAGCGGTTGAAGACTAGACCGAGTAGGCGGCGCAGCCTGGCGGAAATCAACCATTGGTCAGACACTAACGAGCGAACGAGTGATCGGTCTTTATTCGCGGCGCGTCCCCAATAAATCGATACGGGGACAACCGTCAGCCGTAGCGTGGGGTCCTGAGTATGGGCTCGATTAATGCGCAGCATGCGTTCCGAATAGTTCCTCATGGTATTTTTTCTGAAGAACCCGGCCCCCCGGTTCAAAAAGAAAAATCGTCTGGCCTCGTTCGGCATAGAAAGTGGTAGTAAAGGGGGTGGCGAAGACGTTTTTTCGCAAGCAAGATCGAGGAGGAGAAGGTCTGCTAGTGATCGCTGGGGTAAGACATACAACACATCTGGGTCTTCAAAATTTGTCGTTCCAACGAGGTTTGGTTTGACTAGTCGAGCCAATACGGAGCGTGATAAGCGGTAAATCATTCCCGCGGGGGTTGCGGAGATCCGGTGGCTGCGCATCTTTGGTTGTGGTTCTAGTCGTACCTGTAGGATGACGAGGCTACATGGGAATGAGGTGATTGTCGGTACTGATCATCCTGGGTATAGGTGAGCGTTTTCGTTACTCGCGTCGGCCTTCGTATATCTCATCGATTTGAGGTTCGTTTGCGGTTCCCGATTCGCGAGATTCAAGCTGTACCTGCCATATACCCTTGTACTTGCGATCCGTTGTATCTGCGATTTCTTCTCGATTGCGTTGAATTGTTGGCCGTAAGAACACTAGTAGATGACGCTTGGTCCGGTTCTTGGATCGATTCTGGAAAAGGCGGCCAAGAAATGGAATGGATCCCACCAGCGGTACTTTTTTCCGGGTTTCTCTTAGGTCGTCTTGAATCAAGCCGCCGAGTACGATGGTCTGACGGTCGTCGGCTAAGATGGTTGTTTCGATACTGCGTTTGTTGGTGACGACGTCTGAAAATCCGGCCTCTCCGATTTCGAGCCCCGTATTGACGACATTTTCCACCGATTGGGAAACCTCGAGTCGAATTGACGAGTCGTCGTGGATGTGAGGCGTCACCGTCAGCTCAATACCAACGTCCTCTCTTTGTATAGTGGTAAACGGATTGCTAGCGCCGTTGTTGGTTGACGTAAACGAGCCCGTGCGAAACGGTACTGTTTGCCCCGCGAGAATATTGGCTTGTTCGTTGTCGAGAGTAAGAACGCTGGGTGTTGATAAGAGATCCGCCGATGTATTAATGGCCAACGCATTTAGAATGGCCCCAAATGAAACACCATCTGGATCGAGCCGGGCGACCGCAAGAGTGGGGGAACCAACGCTTGCTATTCCTTGCACTGGGTCAATTTTTCCGGACTCCGCGGTTGCACTGATGCTACTTAATACGTTGGATATGATGCCGTTGAGGGTAGTGCTTACAAAGGGCACCGACTCACCACTGGCATCTGCGGCGCCGGCTTCGATTCCTACGGCACTTGTTTGATCAACTGAGACCTCCACAATCGCAGCTTCAATCAGAACTTGGGCCTTGCGGATATCGAGCTGGCTTAAGATATCTTCGATTTCCAAGATCGTGCCCGGATCGGTCCTGACCACAATCGCGTTCAGCGACGTGTCCGCTTGAATGTTGACATTTTCCGGCTGCGAATTGTTCCCCCCCCCACGCGGTTGCACTAGGATTCCGTTTAGGATTTCCGCTGTTCGAGACGCGTCGGCATGATTTAGTTGAAACACGCGGGTTGAGCCGGATGACGTTGCTGGCTGATCTAATTGTTCGATCAGCGAACGTACTTCGTCTATTGGTGCGCTCTTACCCCGTAAAACTAGGGTGTTGTTTCTATCATTTCCGATCACCAGAACTCGTTGAGGCCCTTCGGCGGACTTCCCAATCTGATCGGGCGCAACCTGTTCGAGAATTTCGACTACGCTTCCTACCCACGCTTGTTCGAGTGCTACCACCACAACTTCATCTTCGTCAGCAACGTCCACTTGGCGAATGATCGTTAGTAAACGCGCGATATTGTCGGCGTGATCGCTGATGATGACCACGTTCGCTTGTGCGACAGCCGCTATGTGGCCGTATTGCGGAATCATTGGGCGCAGAATCTTCACCAGTTCGGCTGCAGCAACGTTACGTGCCGAGATCACTCGCGTCACAACTTCTTCGGACAAGGATCTGTCGTCGTCGAAAACCGGAGCACCCGATTGTTTTACGGTGGCACTTTGCACAATGCGGACCACTTCTCCGGTGCGTGACGCGCCAAAACCGTGGACTCTGAGCACTGAGAGAAATAACGCGTAGACGGCATCCGAGTCGAGCTTACGGTCAGAGACCACGGTTACATTTCCTTTGACCCGGGGATCGACGACAAATGTTTTCCCCGTGATGGTTGAAACTTGTGTAATAAACTCACGAATATCTGCGTTCTTGAGATTGATCTTCCAGGTCTGTGCATCCGACCACGATGGCGAGGCCAGTAAACAGACGACCAGTGCAAGCCAATGGAAACGTTGTATCTGCATAGTTTTTATTTGAGGGAAACCGTGATGAAAAAGTTCCTGCTACCTCTTTTAATCTCCAGACGAGCTGACCCTTGGGCTAGTACGTTCTCAAATTCGAGCCTGTCTTCTGCCACGTTTCCAATGGCTCGATTGTTCACCGAGAGCAAGATATCACCTGGCTGAAGTCCCGTTTGCTTGAGCGCCGGATGCGAGGCTAGGCCGCCGAGTCGATACCCCCCTGCAACTTCCGTTGAGATAGGTTTAATCCCTAATTCTGCGAGTGTACCTTCCGCGTCGTTTTCGAGTCGACCCTGGTACGAAGCGATAACTTGTCGGACCGACTGCTGCGCATTGTTTCCTGTTGTGGTCGCCTTCTCCGCTGCAACAGACTCGATTTGGCTCGAGTTTGACGGCATGTTGGTGGATTGCGAACGTTCTGAGGCCGATAGCGAGCGAGACACGGTTGAATCACGCGGTTCCCGTCCGGATTCTGCCTGCGGTGTGAAGTTGCTTTTGGTTGTTGGAAAACGCAGCAACTCTCGTTTTCCAGAACGCTCTAGAACGACCCGATCTGCGAAGACCTCGACTAGCTTCGCATTACCAGGTACACGTTCGTTAATCAGAAATAGTTTTGCGGTCCCACGTTTCTCCGAAATCAACGCGGCCGAGCCTTCCGGATTGCCGGTGCTCGCAGCGAATACGCCGATGAGTTCCAGGTTGAGCTTGGTTTCGGCAAGCGATTCGGTCACTACTACGGCGGAGCTGATTTGGGTTCGGGAGGCGTCTCCAAAGAGGTTTAGCGACGTTACAAGATCAATTGAACCCACGTCCGAAGCATTATTGGTAACCACGTTATTCGGTAGCCTTGAGGACGTTTCTTCAGGTGGAAAAAGGAAAAATTGCACTGACTTTTGTAGCGACCACGCAATCATTACCACCAATACGACCAAAACGACGTTTCGTGCAATATCGATGAGTTTCGGGCTGAAATCGAACACCGGCGGTGGCTGAGAATTGGAGGAACAATTTTAAAGAAGTTTTTCCGACACCTCCATCACGATAGCGGCGTCCGATTCGTTGCCCCTCCAGGGCTGACCAACCAGTTGCGTGAATCGTTTAGTGATGCCTATGTGGACCCAGCCGTCATTGTCGAGCCTTGCTTGCAATAGTGGTGTGTCTTCCATCTCGGACCTAATGGTGATCGAAGGAATGCCTTCGGTCGTTTGGAGCTTTCCGAGCAACGCGGGTAATTCGCGTTGATGCCTTTGATTCGCCATGCGGTACCGTACCGTCCCACCGTCCCAGCGGATATTTCCTTGGATGCCGACGACCTGACCTTCGTTTCGTTCGACCGTTGCTTTAACCGATTTGAGCTCAAGCCCGCCGGTCAAAAGCAACTCGTATGGGGCAAGTACACGATTGATCGTTTGAGGCTTTATTAACCCGTCGAAGGAGAATGAAGTCGCGCCTAACCGCATTGTCGCTTTGCCCTCGAAGGCGTGATCTTGATCTTCCAGCATCCATACGACGTCGAGTTTGCCAAGAACTAATCGGATTGGCTGAATGGACCACCGTAATGCACCCAAGTACTGATTGCTCACTCGCAACTGCCCGCTTCCCAGCCAAATACTTCCCTTGGTTGCCGATATGTCTAACTGTGGTATTCCATTCGTTACAAGACGTATAGAGCTTGCTGGCAGAAAGATAACGAGGAACGAAAGAAAAAAAACCAACCCGATGAGCAAGAGGTAGCGAAATCTCAACATAGTAGGCGAAAGAGGATGTGTTCATACATTCTTGCGAGTGGTTCCAGATCATCAATAAGCACGCGTTCGTTAATTTTGTGAATGGACGCGTTGACGGGACCCAACTCAACCACTTCCGCCCCGGTGGGCGCTATGAATCGGCCGTCAGATGTTCCTCCAGACGTCGACAGCTCGGGCTCTAGCGACGCCACATTTCGTATGGCGGCCTGTACGGCTTCGAGCAGCCTTCCCTGCTTAGTCAAAAATGGTTGTCCCGACAGTCGCCAATCGAATGTGACCTCAAATCCGGGATCGATATGGAGTAAGTGATTTTCCACGATCTCTTTTAGTGTTTGGTCGTTTTGTTCTGTGTTAAACCTAAAGTTGAACCGAGCGTGGAGTTCACCCGGAATAACGTTTTCCGCCCCCGTGCCCGCGCTCATGTTAGATATTTGGAAGGTGGTCGGTGGGAAGTGCTCATTGCCCGAATCCCAATCCCTTGTAACGAGTTGGGCTAGAGCGGTGATCGCAGCGTGGATTGGATTACGCGTTTGGTCCGGATAGGCGACATGGCCTTGTTCACCGATAAAACGTACCAGGCCATTGAGAGATCCTCGGCGACCAACCCTCACGACATCGCCGATTTTTTCCGCAGACGATGGTTCGCCGACCACGCACATATCGATTTGAGTACCCTGTTTTTCTAGATAATCGATAACTTTTACGGTGCCGTCCCGAGCTTCACCTTCCTCGTCGCTTGTTATCAGGAACCCTATGGATCCGGCATGGTCGGGATGGCCTAGCACGAATCGCTCTGTCGCCACGACCATCGCAGCGAGACTCGATTTCATGTCCGCCGCACCTCGGCCGTATAGGTATTGCCCGTGGACGGTTGGTTGAAAGGGCGGCGATTTCCATTGGTTTATTGGGCCAGGGGGAACGACGTCCGTGTGTCCAGCGAAGACCACGAGCGGTTCGCCGCCCCCAATCCTCGCCCACATGTTGCTTACGGGTCCGAAAGGAAGGTGGTTAATACTGAACCCCGTGGTCTCAAGTCTTTCCGCAATGAGTTGCTGACAACCTCCGTCGTCCGGAGTTTCCGAGGAACAGCTAATGAGGTCGCAGGTGAGATCGAATACTTCAGTCATCCGTAATAGCCACCAGCGAAACGTGTCAGCCTTGTAACCGCATCAATGCACTCGGAGATGGGTGCGACCAGCGCTATTCTTATACGACCGCGACCGGGATTTATTCCTTGCCAATCCCTCCCGAGGTATTGACCTGGAAGGACCGTAATGTTCTCGGCGACGAAAAGATCCCTTGTGAACGATTCGTCGTCGCCTGGCAATGGAAGCCAGTAGTAGAAACCTCCAGGTGGAATTTCGGTGTCGAAGAATTGGGAAAGGACTGGATTAACTGCGTCAAATTTTTCGCGGTAGGCCTGACGGTTTGCCACGACGTGTTGTTCGTCCTGCCAAATGCGAGAACTCACCTGTTGTACGTGCGCGGGCATTGCGCAACCGTGATATGTGCGGTATTTGAAATATCGATCGATAATGTTGGCATCCCCCGCGACGAATCCGGAACGTAATCCCGGACAATTTGAACGTTTTGAGAGACTGTGGAAGATCACGCAACGATCGAAGTCATTTATTCCGAGTTCCGTTGCGACTTCAAGGAGGCCTATGGGCGGTTCATTTTCGCGATAGTAAATTTCGGAATAGCACTCGTCGGCGGCGATGACGAAGTCGTGTTTATGGGCAAGCTCGATCAGTGTTCCCAGCACGTCCCTGTCGATAAATGCTCCTGAAGGGTTTCCGGGAGAACAGATGTATAGGAGTTCGCAGCGATCCCAAGTTTTTTTGTCTACCGTGTCGAAATTCGGTGTATCGGTACTTGGTACGTAGAAGGGCGTCGATCCCCTTAGTAGCGCCGCACCTTCGTAAATTTGATAAAGCGGGTTAGGAAGCAGTGTGTAGCTGTTTGAAGCACCACTCAATATCGTTTGGCCGAAAGAAAATAGAGCTTCTCGAGTTCCGTTGACGGGCAAAACATGGCGGTCAGGGTCAGCATGAATCCGGAATCGTCGCGCCAACCATTCTGCGATGGCGTTGCGGACCTCGATACTTCCGCGCGACGTTGGATATTTTGTCAACCCCGACTCCAGAATACTTCGGTCAGTAAGGGTTTCTAATGCGAAATTAGGCGGCGAATGATTCGGTTCCCCGAGAGACAGGGATACGTGCGGGCTCCTCGCACGTGTTATCAGTCCCGTCTTGAGTTCGTTCAAGCGCTCGAAAGGGTAAGGAAGTAGCTTTACTAGGTGGGGATTCACGCAACGGCCTCGGTTATCTCGGAATCGATTGTTTGTTCCAAACTGGAGACGATCTGGCTTATCCGGGCGCGGTCTAGAATTCGATTTCCCTCTATGTCGCTGATGTGAAAAACATCTTCGACCCGCTCGCCGAGCGTTGTGATACGTGCCTGGTGCACGACGATATCTAGGTCGACGAAGAGGCTTCCAATCACTGACAGCAATCCTTGCCGGTCCGAAGAAACGATCTGGAGGATCGAATCGACGCTGTCGCTGGGATTCGTGATTAGGACGTCGGTTCGGGTCACGAATTGTTTTAGGCGTTGCGATACTTTTCTACGAGGGCTGATTGATGGCCTCGTCTCTCGAACGAGGGCATCACCAAGTCGTTCGAGAACTTCGTGTTTCCGCTCAGACGTTCTAACGGGCGTACCGTCATCTTCCAGCACGATGTAGGAGTTGAAGCAAAAATCGCTTGCGCTGGTGGCAATACTGGCGGCGACGACGTGTAGACCCAGGTGGTCGAGCGTTACCACGCTGTCGGCAAAGAGATGCGCCCGGTTACGGCAGTATAAGAATATTTCCGTCGCCCCTTCTGCACTGACTTCACCAACTATATCTAAAACCAGGATAAGTGGACCGCTTTGTTCGTCGTCGTAATTGCCAATCTCATTGGTGATATGAGCAATTTGTACGCCCGAGTGTCGTAGGAAAAAGTCGTGGCCAGGGTCGTTCCAAATGCTCTCAGCTTTGCCTGCTGCCATTCCTTGCTCGGCCAACACCGAATACGCCGTCGCTTTACGGTCGTTGATGTAATCGATTCGCATCGCGGGATTGGAAAAGCCTCGCTGCAGAGCTTTTTTCGTTTCAAAGTAGAGACGGCGCATCAGCGTCGCACGCCAGCTGTTCCATAGCGTGGGGTTTGTAGCGGTAATATCGGCAACGGTCAGGGTGTAGAGATAATCGAGTCTTTCCTCCGACGCTACTTTTTGGGCGAATTCGATTACAACTTCGGGGTCGTGAATGTCCTTGCGCTGCGCAGTCGTCGACATATCCAGGTGGTTGCTTACAAGCCAAGCAACCAATTCGACATCGCCGGGAGGTAATTTGTGGCGTTGGCAAAATTCGGTTACATCGATCGACCCTAGCGCTGAATGATCACCTCCACGCCCTTTGCCGATGTCGTGAAATAGCCCAGCTATGTATAACAATTCGATCTTGGGTAGATTGTTTGCAGTTCTCCAAGCGACAGGAAAATCGTCTCGAGTTGTTCCTTGGTGAAATCGTCGCATGTTGCGGATCACCATCATCGTGTGGGCGTCGACAGTGTAGATGTGAAAAAGGTCATGCTGCATTTGACCGATCACCTGTCCGAACTCGGGGATATACCGTCCTAGAACGCCGTAGCGTCGCATTCGAGTCAGCTGACTGACGAGCGTGTAGGGTGCTCTCAACAGGGCAATGAATAAACTAGTGACCTGAGGATTTCGACGAAAATCGTTGTCGATGAGATCTAAATGTCGACGAATAAGGCGGATTGTCGTCGCCCTAACGCCGGCAATGTCCGTTCTATTTGCCATGATCACGAAAATCTCAATTAGGGCAGGTGGATGCATCGTGAATACATCATCGGACGTCACTTCGATGTAATCGTTGTGGATCTGAAATCTTGGATTTACCACCTCGATCTTTGGTCGGCGGGCCGATTGAGCGATTGCTTCTTCGAAGTGCTGGAACAGAATATCGTTTACTTCGCGAAGCTCTAATACATGGCGATAATAGTCGTTCATGAATATCTCGACCGCGAGCATTCCCTCTGAATCGACATAGCCGAATCGTTTCGCAAGCTCGCGTTGGTGATGAAATAGCAAGCGGTCCTCTCCGCGCGCAGCCAACAAGTGCAGTCCAAAGCGCACCATCCACAGAAATCGACGACCATCTTCTAGCCAATCGCATTCGAGCTTTGTTAAAAAACCCAATCGAATCAGTTCTGTCAAACGGGAAGTTTCTAAGTGTCGCTGGGCGATCCAACTGATCGTTTGAATATCTCTCAACCCGCCTGGTGACCCTTTGATATTTGGCTCCAGGTCGTATTCGACGTGGTTAAATCTGGCATGACGATCGGATTGCTCAGCGCTCTTAGCTTCAAAGAAGCGTGAACTGGGCCAGAAATTTTTTCGATCCAAGAAACGATTCAGTTTCGAGGCGAGAGCCTGTGATCCTGCGAGATAGCGACGTTCATAAAGAGAAGTAACCACCGACGCATTCTTCGATGCTTCCGAGCGGCATTCGCTGATGGTGCGTACACTATGGCCAATATCGAGTTTCAGATCCCAGAGCAATTGAACGAACTGCTCGATATCTGAGTCTTTTAGACGAACGTTTTTGACAAGTATGAGCAGGTCGATATCGGAGTATGGGTGTAACTCACCACGGCCGTACCCGCCAATCGCGAGTAGGGCGACGTCTTGTTTGTATTCGAACCAGTGTTGCCATATTTCTGCAAGAAACGCGTCGATGAAACCGGACCTTTCCCGCACAAGCGTCTCGGCATCCTCGCCCTCCCAGAACCGTTTGGCTAAGACGTCCTCTGCCCGCGCGATTCGTCGTTTGAGCCCGGCAACGTCGACCGGAGACGGGTCAGGCTTCTTTTTCTTCATCACGTAGGGTCATGACTTCAGCTCCTCGGTCTGTGACCAAGATAGTGTGTTCCCACTGAGCGGACAGTTTGTGATCCTTGGTAACAACCGTCCAATGGTCTGGTAGAAGTTTTACGTGACGCTTCCCCGCATTGATCATCGGCTCGATAGTGAAGGTCATCCCAGATTGAATTTCTAGTCCTACCCCGGGACGTCCATAATGAAGAATTTGAGGCTCGTCATGAAAACGGTCACCAATGCCGTGGCCGCAAAATTCCCTAACCACAGTGAAGCGGTTGGCTTCAGCGTGTTGTTGGATCGCGTGCCCTATATCGCCGAGATGTGCGCCTGGATGAACTTGTCGAATACCACGGTATAGACATTCTTGAGTTACTTTGACGAGTCGTTGCGCGAGTACACTCGGTTGGCCTACGAAATACATCTTGCTCGTGTCGCCGTGAAATCCGTCTTTTATCACGGTCACGTCGATGTTGACGACGTCGCCCAATTTGAGAGTTTTTCGTTCGGTTGGAATACCGTGACAGACGACATGGTTGACGGATGTACAGATTGACTTTGGAAACGGGGGCTGACCAGGAGCGTTGGAATAATTCAGAGGCGCGGGTATACATGCGAGGTCGTTGACGATGAAATCGTGGCATCGCTTATCAAGCTGCTCCGTGGTCACTCCTGGGTTTACGTATTCGCCTATCATCTCGAGGACCTGCGCAGCCAGTCGACCCGCAGTTCGCATTTTTTCGATTTCGTCTCTGGTTCGAAGACGCACGGTCATGTTCTTTCCCGCAATGGTTTGGGTTGGTTATTGGGAATTATGGTATAAAGCGCGCCCCGCCATAAAGGACAGCGTGCAGAGCTGCTTTCGTTTGGCGAAATTGACTGCCGTGCGGTAATAACGACGTTGCGGGTGGCCTTTGCTTCAATCTTTGGCATGGGCGGATTCAGCGTTTCGCACGGTTTGTGCGCATTATGCGTCAACAACCCAAGGACAACTTAATGACTGAAATTACGATGCGAGACATGTTGGCGGCCGGTGTGCACTTTGGTCATCAGACACGCTATTGGAATCCAAAAATGTCACCGTACATTTTCGGGTCTCGAAACAGTATCCATGTGATTAACCTAGAACGGACTCTACCAGCGCTGGAGGAATCGTTGGCATATGTTCGTTCGCTCGCTGCGAGGAAAAAGAAGGTCCTCTTCGTGGGCACGAAACGAGCCGCCGCAAAGGTGATACGTGAGCAAGCAGAGCGGGTTGGAATGCCATATGTGGATCAACGTTGGCTTGGCGGAATGCTTACTAACTATAAGACCATCCGACAGTCAATACGGCGCTTGACGGACCTAGAGGAGCAGGCTGAAGCCGGCAATCTAGAGCTTCTAACCAAAAAGGAAGCGCTGCAGAAGCGCCGTTTGATGGCGAAGCTCGAACGCAGTCTTGGAGGCATTAAGCAGATGGGCGGGCTTCCTGATGCGT
>JAKUTI010000055.1 GCA_022448765.1 Pseudomonadales bacterium | reverse complement strand
GCAAGACGCCGTGTGCCTGTTCGCGCGCCGGTTGGTCGTTTGGACCCACGGAGAATCCATATTGAGGATTCGTGGTGGTCACTCGCGCCGCGACGGCCGTCAGACGTCGCTGGAAGTCCATAGCATTATCGCGTGCGACGGCCGCGTTGTTGCCATGGATCGAAGGGGTCCGCCGCTGACGAACAAAGCCCTTTTTGCCCGTGATCACAACTTGTGTTTGTACTGCGGCGGGTCGTTCCCGGATTTGAAGCTCACGCGAGACCACGTTGTGCCTAAATCTCGGGGCGGTGATGATCGTTGGGACAACGTATTGGCCGCATGCAAGCGTTGCAATCACTTTAAAGGTAGTCGGTTGCCACACGAATGCGGGATGGAAATACTGGCCCTACCCTACGTCCCTAACGTGGCCGAATATTTAGCCTTGACGAACAGCGGACGAATCCTTGGGGACCAAATGTCGTTTCTTGAGGCTCAGTTCGGTCGCCATAGCAAGTTGCGGGCTCACCTAGCATAACGGCTCAAGAAAGCCGCGATGATGCATCACGGGTAAAAAGGATCACGTTCCCGATGCGCGATCGGCCAACACCTGGGCGACGCAGCAAGTCACGCGTTTCCCCGTATCGATGTGCAGAAATTCATTGGGACCGTGAGCATTTGAATGTGGCCCAAGAACCCCGGTTACAAAAAACTGACAGGCGGGAAATCGATCCCCAAGCATTTTCATGAATGGGATAGTCCCACCTGTTCCCATGGTCATCATGGGAGCTCCGAAGAAAGTCTTGGAACTATCGTCGAGCGAGCCGAGTAATTTTGGAGACAGACTTTTGGCGTGCCAGCCCGTTTGCGGGCTTTCGAGTTTGAATGAAACGGTGGCCCCTTGCGGTGGGTCGTTTTCAAACAGCGACTTAACCCGATTGGCGGCTTCGTCGGCATCGAGGGACGGTGGGAGTCGAAAGACAAGCTTGGCAGCAGTTGAGGGTCGTAATGTATTGCCTGCGTTTGATGGGTCGGGGGCACCGGCGAGGCCTACGACCGCCATGCTACTTCCCCAAGTATTGGCGACGACCAGCTGACTCGACGAGGTGATCGCAGGTTGGGTGCTACCCGACCAAGGAAAACGATCGACTACAGTGGATCCAAGGGTTGAGGCGACCCGGTCAGCCTGTATGCGAACGTCGCTCGGAATCGGGACCTGAAGAAAGTCGTGTAGTTCCCCTGAAACCGCGTTTTCGACTCGGTCAAGTATTTGCCGGAGTAACCGAAAACTTGAAGGTACGATTCCACCGGCCGCGCCTGAGTGTACGCCTTCGGAAAGTACTTCGACGTTGAGTGTTCCACTCAAGGTTCCTCGTAGTGACGTCGTCAGCCAAAGTTGCTCATAATTTCCGCATTCTGCGTCTAAGCAGATGACCAAGTTGGGCTCACCGATTTCGTCGCTTAAATGGTCGATGTAGCTTGGAAGATCATAACTACCGCTTTCTTCGCAGCTCTCGATGAGTATGAGGCATCGAGGATGCGGAAGGTTCTGGGCTTGCAGGGCACTTATTGCCGCAAGACTAGCGAAAATCGCGTAGCCATCGTCAGCGCCTCCGCGTCCATATAGGCGGCCATCCTTTTCGACCGGAGTCCAGGGGCCGAGGCCGTCCTCCCAACCAGTGAATTCGGGCTGTTTGTCGAAGTGGCCGTACATCAATACGTTGCCGCCTTCGCCTGGGATATCGATGAGGATGAGAGGGGTGCGTCCCTCCAGTCGAACCACGCGGTGGACTAACCCGCGGATGCCCGATTCAGCAACCCAGCTGACGAGCAGGTCGGTGGCATCGTCCATATACCCGTGCTTTTCCCAATCCCGATCGAACGCTGGGGACTTGTTGGGAATACGGATGTATTCGTGAAGGGTTGGGATGATACTTTGGTCCCACATTGTCGCCACGTGCCTACCGATTGCGTCGCTGTTCATAATGTTGCTCGGATGGCTCCTCGTATCGACCTGCCGGGATTACGATAACCGAATACGTCCTGCGATTTGGTGTTGAATGCATTTTCAACAAAGAGTTGCAGTCGAAGAGACGCGCTCGCTTGAAAGGTCGCACCTAGGTTGATCAGACGATACGCATCGAGCCGCCGGCGAGTCCCGGGATAGGTAGAGAAATCGGTATCGATTTGACTCCCAGTATGGGCGATTCCCGTCACGAGCCCCCAGCGTTCGTCAATTTCAAACGTATAGAAGATGTGACCGATACTGCGGGGTCGGCGTACTTCTCGGCGCCCGTTTTCGTTGCTACGGACCCGGCTGTAACTTGCATCCAACGAGTGGGTCCCCTTGTGTATTTTGAGAGCGATTTCGGCGCCCGATCGATCACTTCGACCCACGACGTTACGTGCCGTGAAGCCTCTGCTGACGGGGTCATAAAGAAATCCATTGATTTCGTTATTCAACCTCGCCTTGAAATAGACCATCGATAGGTTGAGCAATGGCCGGGAATGCCTCGCGCCGACCTGAAACTCGGTGGACGATTCGGGCTTTAGGTCGGGGTTGCCAACGAAAGTGTCGGGCGTGTAGCCGAAACGCTCGACGAACGACGGGTTCTTGGCGCCGGAGGCGAAGCGACTAAACCACGTTGTCGACCCTGTTTCCAGACTGCCACTAACTGCAAAGGTAGTGGCGTTCTTGAACGCACTATTGTGGTCGTATCGGATCACAGAGGACGTCAATATTTTTTTCCATCGATAGCGATAATGCGCTGCGATATTTGATGACCGGATTGTTTGATCGACGTTGGGATCTCCAAAATCGGTGGGCGGGCCACGACGGGACACCGATTCGACTTGGTGAGCGGCTCTGAAACTCAGTTCTTGTGAGCCTAGGTGGAATGTGTTGGAAATATCGAGGGCACGCCTTGTTCCGACGCTGGACTCGATGTTGATGCCGTCCGCTATCTGTATGGTGTTGGATCGTGACGATGATAAATGGATCTCTGGAGACCATGACTCGGAGCCGATCCATTGACTTGATACGCCGATCAAGGTTTTTTGATTGTCCACGCGGCGATTTCCATCGACGGGAACAAAATCAGGGAAAGGAGAGGGATCAAAATCAACTTCCGAGCGGGTCGCACGCCCGGTAGCTGCAAAGGAAACGTTACCAATACTACGCCTACCGTTGATGTTGAGTAGGCGTGCATCGAAAGGGTCGTTTTCATTACCAGTCAAGGAAGGGTTGGTGCCCGCTGACGCTGAGCGTGAGGCGGTTACCCGAAGATGTCCGAGTGGATTCACACGGGCAATGTCGGCGTATGTATCGATGCTTTGTTCTGTTCCTAAGCCCAGCTGGACAGATGCCTGGTTGCTACGAGGCGTGGTGTCGACTTGGATGATGCCCGCGAGAGCATCTGTCCCCCGCAGTCCATCTGGCGGCCCGTTAGCTATGGATATTGCATGAACTCCCGCGCGGGTGAGTGTGCCGAAATCAAATCCCGAACCCACTGCGGGATCGTCGGCTTGTACGCCGTCGATGAGGACCAGTACGTGATTTGCTTCGGCACCACGGAGGCGAACTTGCGTCAGTGCACCGCGATTTCCGGATCTGGAAACTGCGAGCCCGGGCATGCCGCGAAGGACGTCTACGACGAGCAACGGTGCAACGATTTCGTCGGTTTCGACGACTCGAACGGGTTCTCGGGTCGAATCGTTGCGACTCGCCTTGACGACGATTTCGTCGGTCTCAATCTCGTCACTGCAAATGTCGAAACCGGAAAAAAATGGCAAAGCGATGGTAAGAATCGCTCGCCACAAGATACGCGTATCCAACTACCTGAGCTCCTTCCGTCTCGCCGCGGATGGTTTTACCTTCCGAATCGAGCCGGTCTCCGGACTTGGTAGGGGGCACTCCTTAGCCCGGCGCAGCACCTTCCCAGCGTTATATGGCCAGTGGTTTCCGACGATTCGGGTCGTCGGGTCGCTGCGTTTACCCTACGTTACCGTTGCGGGGACAGTGTCGGATTCACACCGACTTCCCAGTCACTCGATCAGTTATTCGTTTGCGCCGACATCGCGCGCGTGGCGCACTATACGTGCTGAGGCGTACAAGGCATAGGACCAAGTCGGCAAGCCATCATGACGAGAGTGTTTTCCAGCGTGTGCCTTCGGCGGTGTCTTCAAGCTCGATTCCGTTCGCTAACAATTGGTCACGTATTTCGTCTGCACGACTGAAATCTCTTGCGATTCGAGCGTCCTGGCGTTCATCGATAAGCGCTTGAATCGATGCGCTATCGAGGGATGCGTTAGTCTGAAAATACTGATCCGCCGGGGTATCTAATATCCCCAAGAGCCAACCGCCGGCAAGCAGCTGGCCTCTAAGTTCGGACTTTTCACGTTCGCTGGTCGCAATATGAATCTTACTGGCAATTGCGTGCAGGGCGGCCAGTGCCACAGGCGTGTTCAAGTCGTCGGTTAGCGCTGCGAGTACTGCATCCGGGAAATCGGACACGGGCGAATTGGCGTAGGCGCGCGAGGTGTTAGAGGGATCTGCGGTCCCTGTGCGCAAGGCTTGATACAGTGTGTCGAGGCTAGACCGCGCTTGCACGAGCAAGCGCTCTTCCCACACCAGACTTTGGCGGTATTGACCTGAGAGCAAGGCGTAACGCAAAACCTCACCGTCATAGGTTTCGAGGAGTTCTTGAATGGTGACGATATTCCCAACGCTCTTCGACATTTTTTCGGTGCCCATCGTGAGCATCCCGTTGTGCATCCAGTACCGTACGTAGTTGGCGTGGTCACCGGCGCAACGTCCCTGGGCGAGTTCGTTTTCGTGATGAGGAAACGTGAGATCATTTCCCCCACCGTGAATATCAATGGAGGGCCCAAGATGTTTGCGGATCATTGCCGAACATTCGATGTGCCATCCGGGCCGTCCCCGGCCCCAAGGGCTGTCCCAACCCGGGAGATCGGCCGCCGATGGTTTCCATAGCACGAAGTCCTTTGGATCGCGCTTGTACGGGGCCACTTCCACGCGAGCGCCGTCGATCATGTCGGTCAACGAGCGTTGCGATAAGCTGCCGTAATCTGGATCGCTGGGGACGTCAAAAAGCACATGGCCTTCGGCTTCATAAGCGTGTCCACGTGCGATTAACAGGTCGATCATGTCGATGATTTCAGGAATGTGGCTTGTTGCTCTAGGCTCGACGGTGGGATCGATTACGCCCAAGGCCGCGACGTCTTCTTGGTACGCTTGGGCGAACCGATTCGTAAGCTCAGCGATAGGTTCTCCGACGGCCTGAGCAGCGGCATTGATCTTGTCGTCAATGTCGGTAATGTTTCGGACATACCGTACGTTTTCGTAGAAGAGCCGTAACACGCGGACCAGCACGTCAAAAACGACGGCGGGCCGTCCGTTTCCAATATGCACTCGATCATAGACCGTGGGCCCACAGACGTAGATGCTCACGTTGTCGGGTGATGCGGGTTGAAAGCGCTCCTTGGTCCGCGTGCGGGTGTTGTGGATCAGGATGTCCATCGCGATTAGGGAATTAATCGACCGGGTATCGGTTGCGAAGAAACTCGAAAACGGCTCTCAATGCCATGGCTTCGCCGCCCTCGGGATGTGCGGGCCGTTTGCGTACATTCCACCCCATGATGTCGAAGTGCAGCCAGGGGATCTCGTTGATAAAGTGTTCTAGAAAGAGTGCGGCTGTGATTGCCCCACCATAGGGCGTACTCGCGGAATTGACGATGTCGGCAATGCCGCTTTTTAGTAAAGCGCGGTAGTCCGAAAACAAAGGCATATGCCAAACGGGATCTTCCGCGGAAAGTCCGGCCTCGATCACGGCGTTGGCCAAACTGTCTGAGTTGCAGAACATTGCCGGGAGCTCGGTTCCAAGCGCTGAGCGCGCTGCCCCGGTTAGGGTTGCGTAATCAATGATCATCTCGGGCTTTTCTTCGGCGGCCAAAGCGAGTGCATCGCAGAGGATTAGTCGGCCTTCGGCGTCGGTATTGTCGATTTCTACGGTAAGACCTAAGTATGAGTGCAACACATCACCTGGTCGGAACGCGTTGGCGGATACTGCGTTTTCCACAGCTGGAATCAATACGCGGATCCGCAGCGGTAGGTCTCGAGACATGATGAGATCTGCCAGACCCAGCACGGTCGCCGCGCCGCCCATGTCTTTTTTCATCAGGCGCATATTGCTATGCGACTTCAGGTCCAAACCGCCGCTGTCGAAACACACGCCCTTGCCCACCAGGGTGACGGCAGGTGCCGATGGATCCCCCCAACGCATATCAATCAAACGCGGAGGCGAGGAACTCGCGCGACCCACCGCATGAATGATGTTCAACCCCCGTACTAGCAATTCGTTCCCGGTCGTGACTTCCAGGTCTGCGTTATGGCGCGTGGCTAGTTTGCGAGCGGCCCCTTCCAAATGGTGAGGAAGCATGTCTGAGGTTGGTGTATTGATTAGGTCCCGGCAAAGCGTGATGGCATTAAGTTCAGCGGCTACGTCCAAGACGTTTTCGCCTACGAAGAGTCGGGGTAACGGACGTACACTTTTGTAATTGGCAAATTGATAAGCACCTAAGCCCCAACCCAGGGCAATGTCCTCGTCGGCATTATCGAGGCGGTAGTCTCCTGGAGGCAAGGTCGTCGGCAAATCGCCAATGCTGGTAATTGACGCTCGATTTCCAATTCCCGCTACCACGCGTTCGGGACGCCCTTCCGTCGTTGGGACGAAGACGTGTTGGTTGGCCTTCGCCTCAAATTGCGCTCGAGCCAGCCATTCGAGTGTGGTTTCGTTTTGTTCTTCCCGCCACGATTCCAACGTCTCTAAGCTAACCAGTTCAATGGGGATGGCATCGCTGTTGTCTTCGAAAATGAGCATGTGCTCAGTATAGCGGGGTTGGCGAGGAGGTTTGTTAGGGTGGCGGACGGCTTCGATTACGCTCTCTTGGAGTTAGCGTAGGACTGAATTGAGCCGGTCCGCGCGGTAGCTGGAGCGAACCAGGGGGCCTGCAGCAACCGCTGTGAACCCCAGTTCCAAAGCCCATTGCCGATGGCACTCGAACTCGTCGGGGTGAACCCAACGAGCAACGGGTAAGTGGTGGGGTGTTGGTTGAAGGTATTGCCCGAGCGTGAGGAAGTTGACGCCTACATCGGCGAGCTGCGCCAAGGTCTGACGGACTTCTTCTTCGAGTTCGCCTAACCCGAGCATCAGGCTTGTTTTGGTTCGAACGCGATCCAGTTTTCCGGCAAATTCGAGCGCTGCTAACGTTTGATCGTAACCTGCACGTGGGTCACGCACCCTGGACGTTAGTCGCTTGACGGTTTCTAGGTTTTGCGCAAAGACCGATATACCGGATTCCACCACCGTCCGTATTGCGCGTTGGTCGCCTTGAAAGTCGGGGGTCAGTGCCTCGACCGTGGTTTCAGGCGATTCGCGCTGGATGGCGAGCACACATTTGGCGAAATGCGAAGCGCCGCCGTCCTCAAGGTCGTCTCGATCAACCGATGTCAGTACAACGTAGGATAGGGCCATGCGACGCACAGACTCCGCAACCTTTGTGGGTTCATCTTTGTCGAGCCAACCATTGGGGTTTCCCGTGTCGACGGCACAAAAACGGCAAGCGCGGGTACAGACAGAACCCATAAGCATTAGGGTCGCCGTCCCATGCCCCCAGCACTCACCGATGTTGGGGCAATGAGACTCTTCGCAAACAGTTGCAAGTTGTTGGCTCCGGACCGTTTCCCGGACCGATTCGAAACGCCCACTTCCACCCGGTCGAACGCGCAGCCAGGGGGGTTTACGCGGGGTTGAGGTAACGTCGGTCACGGGCAACAAGCGGCGGGTTGCTTTTATCCCGTTCTTGATGGCCATGTGTCCATGGTCCGTCCTGTATTTTTTCCCGGTTAAGGCTTGTTCTTTCATGGGTTCGTTGAACACGTTGTACCCGAGCAAATGTCTGTCGACGGGCATTGGTTTAGGTATCGTCGAGACAAGGACCACGTTCCACTTGGACGGTTGAATGGTCGATGCCGAACCTTTCGTTCAACACGGCCTTGATGGAGGCAGCGGCTGTGATTTCGTCGACAAATTCATCGACCCGCGCATGTAAAGTCACCATGGGCCGCTCACTCGTTAACGCCCATGCATGGAGGTGGTGTACCTCCACGACGCCTGAGACTCGATCGGTTAGCGTATCCCTAATGACTTGCAGGTCGAGGTTATCGGGAACGCCTTCGAGCAGGATGTGAATCGACTCGCTCAGCACTTTCCATGCGCCCCGCAAAAGTATTGCGATAATGACGAGGGCGAGGATTGGGTCTGCCAGATACCATTCAAACAGCCAGACGAGCATGGCTGCCACGATTGCGGCGCAAGACCCTAGTAGGTCGCCAAGAACGTGAAGTGCGGCACTGCGTACGTTCAGATTGTCGGATGTCCCGTGCAGCATCCGAAATACAAATAGGTTAACAACCAAACCGAGCGTCGCGATCACCAGGGCCGGGAAAGGCAGTAACGGCCGTGGGTTCTCGATTCTTGATAGGGCTTCAAACCCGATCCAGCCGCATAGCGCTACCAATAGAAGTGCGTTGACAAACGCGGCAAGAACCTGGGAACGATGATACCCGTAGGAGTGGGTTTCCGAATGCTGACGACGAGATAAGCGCACGGCTAACCACGACAAGCCGAGCGCTGATGCGTCCAGCAGCATATGACCGGCGTCTGCAAGTAGCGTTAAGGAGTTTGCAAACAGGCCACCCAGGACTTCAACGACGGCGAATGACGCAATAAGCAGAAAAGCGATACCGAGCGGGGCCTCATCGCGAGATATTTCCGGGTGTGCGTGTTTGTGTACCACAGAAACTGGGTCCGATGCGATTTCAGAGGGCATTATAACGGGCCTGCAGACTTTGCAGACAGTCTGGCTACCGAACTTTTGGTGGACGAAATCGAGTTTCCCGAAGCGAGCGGCCCATACGATAGGCCGCCTCGGTCTTTCCGTGGGGCGTTCGGTAATAATGACGGAGGTATTCGTTTTCCTGGTAACCGGCGTTTCGATAAAACGCCCTTGCGGGCACGTTGACGGCGCGAACTTCAAGCGCCACGGTGTCGACCCCAGCGACCAGCGCGCTCTTCTCAAGCCAAAGGAGCAGTTCGCGGGCGATACCGCGACGTCGATAACTGGGGACCACGGCGAGTAAATTGAGATGGGCGTGGTCGAGTTCGTACTGCATGATGCCGAAGCCGGCAAACCGATCAGCCGATTTGTCTCCCGTGGGCACGTAGGCACAGACCACGATGGCGTCTGGGTCGCGAATCATCGCCTTGATTGCGTCGGCGCGCCAACGCCATCCGATACCTGCTTCGATCTCGTCGCGCGAAAGACACGCAATCGTTTTCGCCTCACTTAATTCTGCCAATTTGAGTATCGGCGCCGAGGTTTCCACAAGCGATTATTCCCGATTCCCTTGACGATGGAAAAGTGAAGTCGAGCGACTGATTTTGAGTCGCGTTCGCACCGGACATCTAAGGATTTCCAGACTAGACAGGGTTGGCGTAGAAATCGTCAAGCGCTCCCTCATTTTGCCTAGCCTTGAGCCAGTTTCGGCCTTTTGTAACTAACTCGGAGTCTTCTGTTTGGAAACCGAAATTAATCAATCCCACGACGTTAATAATGGCCTGTGTCCGAAGCTGGGCCCAGTCTTCGCGGGTTGGAACGCAACCGTAACTTTCCATCGCCGCGATGACGGGGGTGTCGCCGCCCCACATCCACAGGCCCTCAAAGTCGATGTACCGATTCGACGTATGCGCATCGGTCCAATCGATAACGCCCACCAAATCGCCCATCGAGTCGACGAGCACATGACCAGCGTGCAGGTCGCCGTGAGTGGTGACATGAGGCTCGGAAGGGGTTCGTGGTCGGTAGCTTCTAAGCCGCGTGTTGCAGGTTTCGAACAGGGAGTGACCGATGACAGTGGTGATATTCTTCAATTCCTTGTGGGCACCCGGAAGCCACGTCTTGATCGGGTCGTGAGTCGGACGCGGGGGCGTGAGTGCTTGTGCATGCAATTCTCGTAATACCTGACCGAGTTGATACCCGATCACGTTGGCATCAACGTCAACGTCCGCTATGTCGAATAATGGCGTACCAGATATTAGGGGATATCCTGCGAAGGGTAGGTCAAAACCGACTGGTCGATCGACCCAAAAGTCGAAGCGTGGTGTTTGAATCGCCAGATCAAGTTTTGC
Organism: Pseudomonadales bacterium; assembly: GCA_022448765.1. Lineage (GTDB taxonomy): Bacteria > Pseudomonadota > Gammaproteobacteria > Pseudomonadales > Azotimanducaceae > UBA11889. Next base: position 2,444 of record JAKUTI010000055.1, on the reverse strand, counting down.
TAGGAAGGCGTTCTCGTTGATCAGGCGTTCCGCCTCGGATCTACGCTTCGGAAATCGAAAGGCGAAGGTGTTGTTAATGAGATAGCAAAAAAAATCCCAACCCTCGTCAAGAACCCGGGCGTCCTGGACATCGAGTGCTGTGTTCTCAGAGACGATTCTCGCGACGTCGAGAACCTCCAGCCGGTATTCGGATGCCCATGGTTCGTTCATGGTTGATAGGTTAAGGTGGCCAGCCCTCGGCGGAAAGTCGATTTCAAGCACAACATAGGGAGGCGACCTTGGAATTGAACAGGATGACATTGGACTTTGACGACGGGGTGGCTCTGCTCCGTTTCAACCACCCCGAAGTTATGAATGCGATCGGTGCCGATATGCTTGAGGGTTGGGCCCAAGCGGTAATCGAGATTCAAAAGTCGACGAATGGTGCACGGTGTTTGGTGTTAACTGGGGTGGGTCGGGGCTTTTGCGCTGGCGCGAATTTGGCCGACGACAAGCCGACGAATGACCGGCCAAGGGGTCCGGGATCGGGGCTCCGAAATACGTACCACCCGCTTCTGCTCACCTTGCGCGATCTCGAAATGCCGATCGTGACGGCGGTCAACGGTGCGGCCGCGGGGGTTGGGATGAGTTTTGCGATCATGGGAGACATTGTTTGCGCGTCAAGGGAGGCGTTCTTTCTTCAGGCTTTTGCACGGATAGGATTGGTTCCAGATGGCGGTGCAAGTTTCCTGTTGCCGCGTCTGGTGGGTTGGGGAAGAGCGATGGAGCTTTCGTTATTGGCAGAGCGACTACCGGCCGAAAAGGCCTTTGAATGGGGCTTGGTCAATCGCGTCTTCGACGATAACGACGCGCTGATGGATGGGGCGATGGAGATCGCGCGTCAGCTGGCGAAGGGTCCACGATCGTTGGCGCTAATGCGTCGGGCTTATTGGGCGACATGGAGTAATAGTTACGAGCAACAGCTCGATCTGGAGGCGCAATTGCAAGCCGCTGCCGGATCCACCAAGGACTTCGCGGAGGGGGTCTCCGCATTTTTTGAAAAACGGAATGCAAATTTTAAAGGGGAATAACTAATGGCGCTTTCAGGACGGGTCGCACTGGTCACGGGTGGGGGACGGGGTATTGGCCGCGCCATTTCGCTGGCTCTCGCCGAAGACGGTGCAAGCCTTGCGATCAACTATCGACGCGATGAGGACGCAGCCAACGAAATGGTTGCTGAGATCGAGGCAGCAGGCGGTGTAGCCCGTGCCTATTGCGCAAGTGTGGATCAGTTTGAAGAAGATCGGGAAATGGTCGCCGCTATCGAGGCAGACCTGGGTGCCGTAAGCATCCTCATCAACAACGCGGGCATTGCGAGTCGTGGAATGTCGGTTGCCGACACGGATCCGGATGAACTGCGCAGGGTGGTATCAACCCATGCGTTCGCGGCACATTACCTATCTAAGCTGGTTATCCCGGGCATGCGAGAGTGTGATCGAGGAGACATCATCATGATATCGAGCTCGGCTACCAAGGGGTTGGGGGCCAATGGCGCTCCCTACAACATGGCAAAGACGGCGCAAGAGACGTTGGCGTATACGCTTTCGAAAGAAGAGCGGGTCCATGGGATACGCGTAAACATCGTTGCCCCAGGGTTAGTTGAAACGGAAATGGGCCGACGACTGATGCGCGCGACCGCGGGCGTTAGCAATTTGCGAGATTTGGATGCCACCATGCCCTTTGGAAAAGTGTGTCAACCTGAAGACGTTGCCAACGTGGTGCGGTATTTGGTTTCGGAGAAGAGCTCTTACGTCACCGGCGAGAGGATCTACTGCGATGGTGGAGGCCCGCTCGTCGCGGGTTCGTAAAACCGTATCGGTTAAGTCACTTCGCGATCAGTTCTTCCAGATGGGTCGCCACCGAGCGAGCCAGGGCGTCGAGGTGATAACCGCCTTCAAGTATTGAAACGATGCGGCCGTTAGCATGGCGATTTGCGGCGTCGGCGATCAACGACGTGATCCATCGGAAGTCCGTTTCATCGAGCAACAGATCACCAAGTGGGTCGTCGCGGTGTGCGTCAAATCCTGCTGATATCAACAAAAGAGCTGGCGCAAATTCGTCGATCGCTGGGAGCCAATCTCGCTCGATGGCCATACGGAATTCGAGCCCAGTGGTGCCGGCGGCCAATGGCGTATTGACGATATTCGGGCGGTCGACCTTCTGAAGGCGATAGGGGTAATGGGGAAACTGAAAGCTTGAGCAAACGAGGACCCTTGGATCCTCCTGGAATGCGTCGACAGTGCCATTACCGTGGTGGACGTCGAAATCGAGGATCGCTACGCGTTCGAGGCGGTGTTTATTGAGGGCTCGATGCGCCGCGAGCGCGACGCTATTGTAAAAACAAAACCCCATGGCTGCGGATTCTTCGGCGTGGTGGCCGGGCGGCCGGACGGCACAAAAAACGC